>JBDHMQ010000169.1:0-4290 GCA_039656095.1 Gemmatimonadota bacterium
GGACAGTCTGGCCGATTTTCCGGGGATCGAGATCTACGAATCCGGCGACTTCGATCCCCTGCTGGATCAGTTCGCGGGCCAGGGGCTTGCCCACCCTTCCCGCTCCCCACACAACCACCGGTCGCGTGCCTGGCAGAAACGACTCGCGAAGAAAATGTACCTTGCATCGCCGGAACGCCTCAGGTGAGTAGGCGGTGGACTCCAGCGATAACCGATCCGGCCGAACCCGCCAGCGGAGCAGTGGCGCCCCGGGTGTATTGGCGAGTCGGCCGCCAGCGGCCAGCACTCGCAATACGAGGTCGTAGTCTTCCGGCCAGGCCTCGTCCCGATACCCGCCCACGGCCTGCATCACCGACTGCCGAAGGACGAGTGTGGGATGCGCGATCGGACACTCGATGCACGCGTTTCGAACCACGTCCTCTACGGAGTCCAGGGAATTGATCCAGGCCTCGTAACGACGATACCCTGAACCGACGTCGGCCGCGGGGAACAGCTCGACGTGTGCCCCACAACCCGCGAGCCCAGGCTCACGTTTGAGAAGGCAAACCTGAGTAGCCAGGCGCTCGGGCGCAGCGATGTCATCAGCATCCATCCGAGCCAACAACACACCCCGCGCCTCCCTGCATGCCAGCTGGAGGGCTGGCACGATACCATTTCCCGGCCCCTTTATGACGCGCACACGCGGGTCGCGTCCGGCCCACTCGTCGAGTATGAGGCGTGTATCATCCGTTGAGGCGTCGTCAACCGCGATCGTCTCGAAGTCGGAAAAGGTCTGAGCCTCCAGGCTCGAGATCGTTTCTCCAAGCGTTGTTGCCGCATTGTGACATGGCAGGAGTACGCTTAGGTCAGGCCGCACCTGAAGCACCTCGTGCAGACGCGCGGGTCCGAGTGCCCTTCAACCACTGGTGCAGGTAGCGTCCCGTATGCGACGACCTGGTTGCAATGATCGTTTCGGGCGGACCCTCAGCTACAATTCGCCCCCCCGCCTCAGACGCTTCGGGTCCGAGATCGACCACCCAGTCGGCGGCCGCGATCAAGTCGAGATTGTGTTCGACAACAACCACCGTTCCCCCGGCTTCGACGAGCTGGTGCAAGACATCGACCAGCCGATCGACCTCTCCTGCACCCAGACCAACCGTTGGTTCGTCAAGCAAGTACAGCCTCGACGGGCCACTGGACCGGGCAAGCTCACGAGCGATCTTGAGGCGCTGAGCTTCTCCCCCGGACAGCGTCGTCGCCGGTTGGCCGAGGCGCAGATACCCTAGCCCGACACGCTGCAGTTGCCACAGCGCTTCGCCCAGCCTGTCCTGCCGGATGAAAAATCGGATCGCTTCGTCGACGGTAAGATCCAGAACGTCGCGGATATTGAGCCCATGATGGGTAACTTCCAGGATTTCCGGTCTGAATCGAGCACCCAGACACACTTCACATGGAATCGCCACATCCGCTAGAAACACCATCTCAATCGTCTCTTCGCCCGCACCCTTGCATGCTTCACATCGCCCGCCCGCCACATTGAAACTGAAGTGTTTCGGCGAGTACCCACGGCGTCGCGATTCGGGCAACTGGGCATAGAATTTCCGGATCGCGTCGTACGCCTTGATATAGGTAACCGGGTTAGAACGCGATGTCCTGCCAATTGGACTCTGGTCTACCAGGACCACGTCCTCAAACTGCTCTCCACCGTGCAACTTTCGGTACGCACCGGTGGTTTCGCCCAGATGACGGCGGGCTGTAGACGCCCCGACGACCTCTCGTTCAAGGGCCCTGTACAACACCTGGTGGATGAGCGTCGACTTTCCGGACCCTGATACGCCGGTCACAACAGACAGGCAACCTGCAGGAATCCGGAGGTCCAGGTCGTGTACGTTGTGAAGCTCCGCGCCCTCGAGGGTGAGCCAGGAAACGGGGACTCGAGGGCTTCTCCTGATTTTCCGGGGCGCAGCCAGAGCCCGGCCTGTAACCGTGTCACTCACCAGCAACTCGTCGATCGAGCCGGTAAACACTACTTCTCCACCCCCCTCACCTGCGCCCGGACCCAGTTCGATGATTCGATCGGCCGCCTCGATGACACACCGTTCGTGCTCGACGACCAGCAGCGTGTTGCCGCGATCGCGGAGTTCCAGCAGTACACCCATGAATCTCTCGACATCCCGAGCGTGCAATCCAATCGTTGGTTCATCCAGCACGTACAGGGTATCCACAAGCCGGCTTCCGAGGCTGCCCGAGAGACGAATTCGCTGCATTTCGCCACCCGACAGAGTGCGCGCCTGCCGATCCTGCGTCAGATATCCCAGGCCCACATCAATCAGGAATCCGACGCGATCGGCCGTCTCCTCACGGATCGTGGCCGACACACCGGCCTCGAACGGCTGCAGTTCGAGCCCGGTCAGCCAGTCTGAAAATTCCAACATTGTCAGGGCTGACACTTCGGCTATCGAACAATTCTGTATTTTCACCGCGAGCGCTTCCGGCCGCAGGCGCCCTCCCTTGCAATCCGGGCAGGTGGTCGGCAGCTGGTAGCTCCTGAGAAATATCCGGATGTACTGCTTATAGCGTTTGCGTTCTCGGGATCGGAGAAAAGGCACGAGCCCCTTGAACCCGGGGGCCCCATGCAGCAGGCCATTCTGTCCCTCCGCGGCCAACTTTCTCCAGGGCTCATCGACCGGGATCCCCGCTTCGGACGCATATGCCAGCAACGCGGCCCGCTCCTTCCGGTATCGAGGTTTGGTCCACGGATCCAATGCACCGTCTGCCAGGCTGCGCTCTGGATCCGGAATGATGAGAGATTCGTCGTACTCGAGTGTCGCTCCGAATCCGTTACACGTCTCGCAGGCGCCCGTCGGATGGTTGAAGCTGAACAGCAGCGGCGTAGGCCGGGGAAACGACCGGCCGCACCCTCGACACTGAAACAATTCGGAAAAATTGAGCCGACCTTCGAACTGTCGCTCGCCCGAGGGGGATGCATCGGATGCAACTCGAATTACGACAGCATGGCTGTGGCCACCGGTGAACGCCGTCGCCAGTGCACTGGTCAGACGCTCGCGCTCCGCAGATCCGACCACGAGCCTGTCGACCACTACAAGCAACTCGGTTGCTCCAGTGAGGTTCTCGGCCAGGCCCTCGAGGTCCTGTACGTCATCGAGGTGCCACTCGTTCCGATCAACCAGGATGCGAACGAACCCTTCCGATCGCAGGTTGCTGAGCACATCGATCGCTGCTGTCGCCACCGGTACAGCCATCGGAAAGGTGACGTAAACGAGCGAGCCTTCAGGAAGATCAAGCACCCGGTCGGCGGCCGACCCGGCCGTGTCTGGTACGACAGTTTCCTCGCAATCAGGACAGACCGTCCGGCCAATCCGGCTCCACAACAGGCGTATAAAGTCAGAGGTTTCTGTAACCGTACCGACTGTCGATCGGCTGTTGCGGACAGAGTTGCGCTGATCGATGGCTACCGATGGACAGATACCGTCAATCCGATCGACCTTCGGCTTGGGCATCCGCTCAAGAAACTGCTTTGCATAGGTCGACAGCGACTCCACGTACCGCCGCTGCCCCTCAGCATACAGGGTATCGAAAGCCAGACTCGACTTGCCCGACCCACTGGGTCCCGTCACTACTGTCAGGGAACGATACGGGATCTCGACATCAATCCCTTTCAGGTTATTCTGGCGGGCGCCCCGGACGATGATCGATCGCTGCATGTATGAAGCTTCCGGCCGGCGGCCACGATAGTCAATTGAGTCCGGGAGCCGGACCCCGTCTGGAATGGATGGATCGTGCGGCGTAGCTTATCGCGTCCAGAGACTTGTTGCGGGGAGGTAAATCATAGCGGACCACCCGACCACCGGGAGTTCCAACCAGGAAGAGGAATCGCTCGGCAAGGCCTACGACGCCCGGCTGATGCGACGTCTTCTGACCTACCTGCGCCCATACAGACTCCAGGTCACGGCAGCCATCGGGATGCTCGTGCTGGCCTCCGGACTTGAACTGGTCGGTCCCTGGCTGACGAAGATGGCGATCGATCGCGCGTTCCCTCAGGCGGACTACAGCTTCCTGTCACTGCTCGGCCTGTTGTTCGTGGGATCCCTCGCCCTGTCGGCTGCACTGGGATACGTGCAGACAATTCTGACCGCATGGATCGGTCAGCGTGTGATGATCGACCTCCGCGATGCAGTGTTCAGCCACCTCCAGCGCCTTGAGTTGCGCTTCTTCGATCGGAATCCGGTTGGCCGACTGATGACCCGTGTCACCAGCGACATCGAAGTGCTGAACGAAATGTTTACGTCG
>JBDHMQ010000170.1:0-9320 GCA_039656095.1 Gemmatimonadota bacterium
TCCCCCGGCTCGATCTCCGTAACCACGAGGCCCGGGTCCGCGTATTCGGACAACTTCATGCGGCCAGTCCTGCACAGGTTCATGTTGGCTTTCCGGGGCGCCCAATGACAATCTCGGCGCACCTCTGCACGGTGGCTCCAGCCGGCGGCGATGTCAAGCAATCTGGCTGTCGTTGCCGCAGTTGCGCGGGACAATCTAACTTGAGGGCATTCGGCTTCCAGTTCCGCCAAGCAAACTGAAGGAGTTGACGGGTGCACTTCCGTATTCAGGGACCTACAAGCCTGTCCGGTCGCTTCCGGCCGGCCGGCAATAAGAATGCGGCCCTACCGATCCTTGCGGGTACTCTCCTCGCATCCGATCCAGTCACGCTCGAGAACGTGCCTGAAATTCGCGATGTAATGACGATGATTCGTCTCCTCGAGTCCGTTGGCGCCACTGTTGAGCGTCTTGGGCCCGGCCGGTTCGTCATAGATCCGTCGAATCTCGACAGTCGGGCTCTGGACCCAGAGCTGTCCAGCCAGATTCGGGCATCGATACTCCTTGCCGGTCCATTATTGGCAAGATTTGGCGAGGTCGTTCTTCCACCTCCCGGCGGTGACGTTATCGGACGGCGGCGACTTGACACTCACTTCCTGGCCCTGGGATGCCTGGGAGCCGAAGTGGAGGCCAGCGACAGGTACGAACTCCGTTCTGCGGGGCTCAAGGGGGCCGATCTATTTCTTGACGAGCCATCGGTGACCGGGACCGAGAATGCGATCCTTGCGGCTGTGACCGCAGAAGGGGAGACCCTCATTCGCAATGCTGCCTGTGAGCCTCATGTCCAGGACCTGTGCAATTTCCTGTGCGGACTGGGCGCCCAGATTGAAGGGTCAGGCACGAGCCGACTCTCAATTCGTGGAGTGGATAGTTTGTCGGGAGGCACGTTCAGGATTCAGGCCGATCACATAGAGATCGGCAGCCTCATCGGACTCGCCGCGATTACCGGCTCTGACCTATTCATCGAAGAAGTGAATCTCGAACACTTCGATCCGATCCGACTGGGATTCGAGCGCTTGGGAATCGATTGTGTACCGAAGGACGGCGGAATCCATGTCGGGCCCGACCAGCAGCTCGAGATTCGCCCCGATATTGGAAGTCAGATACCAAGCATCGGCGATGGACCCTGGCCCGCGTTTCCCGCCGACCTGACCTCGATCGCACTTGTCGTGGCCACACAGTGTCGAGGGACGGTGCTGATTCACGAGAAAATGTTCGAGTCGCGCATGTACTTTGCCGACAAAGTCATCAGTATGGGTGCCAGCATCGTTGTTTGCGATCCGCATCGAGCTGTTGTGGTGGGACCGTCTCGCCTGCGAGGCGGAACGGTGGAGAGTCCGGACATCAGAGCCGGAATGGCGCTACTGATTGCGACTCTGGCGGCCCATGGGGAGAGTCGGATCTTCAATATCGGTCAAATTGAGCGCGGATATGAGCGCATCGACGAGCGATTGTCAGCCCTCGGCGCGTCAATCGAGCGGATCGACTCAGGCGCTTGAGCCCAATTTCCTTGATGCGACTGCCGGTGTTTGAAGGTGCTGACCGGGGGCTGGTCGCCGGAATTACAACGCGCCCTGGTCTCGATTCGGATTTCAGGGGCCGAGCCGGGAGCTCAGATTTCGGCCTGGCTACGGGCGGTGACTGGTGGTCTGTGTCGAATCGCTACACGGCCCTCGCCGGCCATCTTGGTTTCTCGAGTGTCGCCGTATGTCGGCAGGTTCACGGCACGCAGTTGATATCCGTCGGGGCCGCACCCCTCGACGGCCTGTGGACTCCCGGCGATGCTGATGGAATGATTTCGCCACCTGACGGTTGCCTGCTTGTGGTAACGGTTGCCGACTGCGTTCCCGTCTACCTTTTCGAACCAGAAACAGGCTCACTTGGATTGCTTCACGCCGGGTGGCGTGGAGTCGCGGCTGGTATCCTGAAACAAGGGATCGAGCGAATCATCCGCGGAGATTCCGTTCGCATAGCCGGAATGCGGGTTCATTTCGGTCCTGCGATCTGCGGGAATTGTTACGAGGTGGGACCGGAAGTGAAGCGCGCAGTGGGACTCGATGAGCACGACGGGTCAGGGCTGGACCTGAGAGAGCTGCTTGGTCAAAAGGCGGTTGATCTTGGTGTTTCGGCCGATGGCGTGACAGCATCGTCCCTGTGCACTCGGTGTGATGCTGATCGCTTCCACTCGCATCGGGCGGCTGGTGATAAGGCGGGTAGAATGGCGGCCTTTCTGGGCCGGACCATCTGAATAAGAGCGGTCGTGCGACCGGGGAACGGGGGTGCTGGGAGGGTTTGCCAACTATGGGCGGAAACTGTATGTTGAGGGGCTAAGAAACGCGTCCGGCGTAGGTCGACTGGGCGCCCGTGGCTGGACTGAAGTGGGGGAGACGGACTCGACCCCGCTTTTTTGTTATGGGTTGGTTTTGGTGACCGGAGCAGGGCTATGTCGGACGGTCTGGAGTTGGCGATCGAGCGATTGCTCGATGACATGGGGTTCGAACTCGTGGTGTTGGAGCGGGGTGGCGGGCGGCGGCGACCACTGCTGCGCCTTCGGGTTGGTCGTCTAACGGATCCGGCAGGACGGTCGTCGCTTACGGCAGGCGACTGCTCGAAAATCAGCCGGGCAGTGATGGACATGCTCGAGCAGAGATCGGATGCGGAGTTCGATTTCTTGCTGGAGGTCTCGTCGCCAGGAGTTGAGCGACCCCTTGTGCGGGTTGCCGACTATCGCCGATTTGCTGGCGAACCCGTGAGGGTAAGGGGCTACGGACCGATTATTGGTGACAGGAAGCAGGTCGACGCGGTGTTGCTGGGTCTCGAACCGGACGAGAGTGAAGTCCTGCTGGACGTGGATGGCGAGCGCGTGTCGGTCCCGGTGACGGCTATTGCGCGGGCCAACCTGAGGTTCTCGTTCGACGGGAAGTAGGGGAGCTACGGAGATATGAGGGGAGAGAGGCATATATGAGTGGTCAGGCTTCAATCGTCGAGGCGTTTCGCGTCATGACAGCGAATCGTTCGCTTTCAGACGAAGAACTCCATGACCTCATTCGTGACGGGATCACGGCGGCTCTGACGCGGCATTTCAATGGGCCTGTCGAAGCCGAAATCACGATACTTCCCGATGGCGACATCAAGATTGTAGCGTTGAAGGAAGTCGTCGAAGAAGTGGAAGAGTCATCATGCCAGATTTCGCTGACAGAGGCGAGGTATGATGATCCGGACTTTCAGCTTGGCGATCTGCTCGAGATTCCGGTCCAGTTCTCAGACTTTGGTCGCAACGCTGTCATCGTAGCGAAGCAACGCATTGTTCAGCGATTGCGAGAGGGTGAACGCGATCGAATCCGCGAAGAGTTCAGCGGAAGTATTGGGGATCTCGTCTCGGGTGAAGTCCAGCAGATCGAGCGCGGCAAAATTGTCGTGATGCTCAATCGCGCCAGGCAGGCCGAAGCAGTCATCCCGTGGCGTGAACAGAACCCGCGTGAGCGATTCCGGCAGGGCGAGGCGATACGGGCGGTCCTCAAGAAGCTGGAAGAGACACCGCGAGGTCCGCGGTTGATTCTGTCACGGGGGGATCCGGCGTTCGTCGCGTCATTGTTTGCGATTGAGGTGCCGGAGATCTACCAGGGTGTCGTCGAGATCAAGGAGATCGTACGAGAGGCCGGTGGACGGACGAAAATTGCTGTGTCTTCTCGCGATGAGTCGGTCGATCCGGTCGGCGCCTGTGTGGGTCTTCGCGGATCGCGCGTACAGGCTGTCGTCTCTGAGTTGAGCGGCGAACGCATCGATATCGTTCCGTGGCATCCGGATCCCGACGTGTTTGCTAAGCGGGCTCTGGCTCCGGCTAGGGTCGCGAAGGTGATTTCCGATCCTGACAGACATGTGATCACGGCGATCGTCGATGAGGATCAACTATCTCTCGCTATTGGCCGAAACGGACAGAACGTTCGGTTGGCTTCGCAGTTGATCGGCTGGCAACTGGACCTCTACTCGAGTCGGGATTGGCTGGCTCGTGGGGCAGAGTCGTCGCTGTTTGGCGGTGGAGAAGAGGAAGAAGTCTCAGACTTCCCGCTTTCCGAGCTGGACGGTATCAACCCGGCGACGCTCGCGGCTCTCGAGGCTGCTGGGACTACTACGTTCTTCGAAGTGCTCGAGATGGAACGCGATGACTTCCTGAAGATCCCTGGCATCGATGAGAAGGACGCCGACAGTCTGGTTGCGCTTATCGACGAGTTGACGGTTGTCGAAGAATCAGCGTGGTTGAGGTTGCGGCCGAGGAGCCGGCTGAGGAAGAGCCAGCTGCTGATGAGTCGGCTGAGGAAGTGTCGGCTGAGGAAGTGTCGGCTGAGGAAGTGTCGGCTGAGGAGGTCGAGCCGGCAGAGTCCGCTGATGCGGCGGATGACGATGGCAGCGAGACAGTTGGGGTCGCCGGCGAGTCGGAGGAGGACGCTGGATCGAGCGCTTGAGGTCGAGCGCTCGGCGCTCCGAATGGTAGGTCTTGCAATGCGCGCCGGCCGACTGGTTCTGGGAACCACCGCGGTTCGGGAAGCAGCAAGGCACGGGAAGCTCTCCGGGGCGTTGATCGCGACGGATGCCACCGATAACGCTCGCAAACGGTTGCTTCCATTGCTGCGGGCCGTTGATGTACCTGTCGCCAGATGCGGAACGACTCGCGTACTGGGCCTGGCCGTAGGCAAGGAGCGACTGGCGGTTGTTGGAATCACAGATGTCGGGTTTGCCCGTCGAATCATGACGGAGTTGCCCGTTGAGACATGGTCGGGTCGAAGTAAGAATTGCTGAGGAGGACGGAAGTTGGGGAATCTGCGGGTCTATGAGGTCGCGAAAGATCTCGGCGTAGAGAGCGAGCATCTGATTCAGTTACTGCATCAGATGGACGTTCGCGTGCGTAGTCATATGTCGACGGTAACGGAAGCGCAGATCGCCGAGCCGGAGGCCGAAGCTGAGGCAGAAGAGCCGGAGGCCGAAGCTGAGGCTGAAGAGCCGGAGGCCGAGGCTGACGCTGAGGAAGCCACTGTTGCTGAAGATCTGATCTCTGCCGAGACGGAAGATGCCGGGACTGATGAGCCCGCCATCGAGGCGGTATCAGAGGCGACTGAAGAAGAATCGACTCCGACCGAGGACGAGATCGAACCGGTCGCAGATGTCGAAGAGGCTGAGGTTGCCATCGAAGCTGAGGTCTCTGAAGAATCTGAGGCCATCGCCGAGACCGAGGCTTCCGCCGAAGTGAAGGAAGAAAAGGTGGAGACGGCCGAGCCGCGGCGTCGCAAAATCATCAAGCCCAAACCTGTCCGACGGGGGATGCCGGCAGCGCCCTCTGCTCCGGCTGGGTCCGCTGCTTCGGCTGGGCCCGCTGCTTCGGCTGGACCGGGCGGTGCGTTCAAGATGCAGTCTGAAACGGTTGCATCTGGCAGTCGTCGTGGGCGCGGTGACAAGAAAAAGCGTCGCGTTGACAAGGAAGCCGTTCAGAAAAACGTCAAGAAGACCCTGGCGGCGATGGATAGCACGCCTACCCGGCGTCGGCGACGGGACACGAGACCTGTGCAGCAGGAGGTAGAGCTGGAGCAGGAGATCGAAAAAGCCGAGCGCGAGCGCACGACGGTCAAGGTCAACGAATTTCTTACGGTAGCAGAGCTGGCGGACCTTATCGATGAGACGGCCCAGGGAATTATCACCTCGGCCTTCAAGAATCTTGGCCTGATGGTGACGATCAATCAGCGCCTCGATTTCGACCAGATCGAATTGATCTGTGACGAATTCAACTTTACGGTCGAACGCGAGGAAGCCTACGAGTCCGACATTGAGCTTCAGGAAGAGGTGGTGGACGAGGCGGATCTGGCACCACGGCCGCCGGTCATCACCGTGATGGGCCATGTCGATCACGGTAAGACGCCTCTTTTCGACGTTATTCGCCGCACGAACGTGATTGCGGGCGAGGCTGGCGGTATCACGCAGCACATCGGTGCCTACCATGTCGAAGTAGGGGACAGCCAATCCGTGACCTTCCTGGATACACCTGGTCACGAGGCCTTTACGGCGATGCGAGCTCGTGGGGCGGAGATGACCGATGCCGTGATCCTGGTTGTGGCGGCGGATGACGCGGTCATGCCACAAACGATCGAGGCGATCAGTCACGCCAAGAACGCGGGCGTGCCTATTATCGTCGCGATCAACAAAATTGATTTGCCGTCGGCAGACGTTGCCAAGGTCAAGCAGGACCTTCTGACGCACGAAGTGATTCTTGAAGAATTTGGCGGTGAAGTACTTTCTGCCGAAGTTTCTGCCAAGCAGGGGTCAGGTATAGACGACCTTCTGGAGAAGGTTCTGCTGCAAGCTGAGCTTCTTGATCTGAAGGGCCAATACACCGGCAACGCTCGTGGAACGGTCGTTGAGGCAGAACTGGATAAGGGCATGGGGCCGGTAGCTACTGTGCTCGTACAGGCCGGTGAACTCAAAGTTGGTGACAGCTTCATTTGCGGGCTGTTCGGCGGACGTGTGCGTGCGATGCTGGATGAGCGGGGCAACACAGTCGAGTCTGCGGGCCCGTCTACCCCGGTACGGGTGCTGGGGTTGGAAGGGGTTCCGCAGGCCGGTGACAGGCTGATCGCCATGGATGCCTCCCGTGTACGCGAAATTGGAAGTCGACGCCAGCAGCTGGAACGCGAAAAAGACATCCGGCGGCGCTCAAAGGGGACGCGTCTCGAAGACGTGTTTGAGGCTATTCAGTCGGGCGGTGTTTCGAACCTGAATATTGTGATCAAGGGTGACACCGACGGATCGGTGCAGGCCCTGGCTGATTCGCTCGAGCGATTGAGCACATCGGAGGTCGCTGTGGAGATCATCCACCGTGGCGTCGGAGCAGTGTCGGAGTCTGATGTGCTGCTGGCTGCAACTACCGGCGCATTTATCATCGGGTTCCACGTCCGCCCTGACACGAAAGCTCGTGAGGTGGCGGAGCGCGAAGGCGTTGAAATCCGGATCTACAGCGTAATCTACGAAGCGGTAGAAGAGGTCAAGCTAGGTCTCGAAGGCCTCCTGAGGCCGGAAGAAAAGGAAGTCATTGTTGGAACCGCGGAAGTGCGGGAGACTTTCAAGGTACCCAAGGCGGGTACGATTGCCGGCTGCTACGTGTCGTCCGGAACGATCCAACGCAACCTTCCTATTCGCCTGCTGAGGGACTATGTGCAGGTGTACGACGGCCGGGTTGACAGCTTGAAACGATTCAAGGACGACGTTAAGGAAGTTCGCGAGTCCTATGAGTGCGGCATTTCGATTGAGAATTTCAACGATGTAAAGGTCGGTGACGTGATCGAGAGCTATCGGGTCGAAGAGATTGCTCGTTCGCTGGCGCAGAGTGCTGCAGCCGACGCAGAAAAGTCGTAACGGGCCCGGGGTAATCACGTGCCGGCATGTGTCGGACTGGGCCGCTGGGTATTGCGCATTCCCGGATGTCGATCGCTGAAGGCCAAGCGGAGTGTTGTCCGCGGAATGCGGGATCGACTCCGCGCGCGTTACGGGGTATCCGCCGCAGAGACGGATTTCCAGGATGAGCCGCAACGAGCCGAACTCACGATCTCTCTCGTCAGTTCAGACTACCAGTTGGCGGAATCCCTGCTCGCGTGTCCATGTGCTTGTACGAGATCTTGATGTATTCCGTTACGGAAATGATACTTCGGTGAGCGGGAGGAGTGAGAAATGGCTGGACGTCGACTCGAGCGAGTAAACAGCGTCCTGCGGGAGGAGCTTGCTCGCCTTGTGCTGGAAGAGTTGAAAGATCCTCGAGTTGCAGGAGTCACCTTTACCCGGGTGGAAACCAGTCTCGACTTGTCGCACGCCCGTATTACGGTTCGAGCTCTTCCTGGTAAGGTTCCCGTAGAAGAGGCCATCGAAGCACTCGACCGGGCGGCCGGTTTCATCAGACGGCGGTTGGGCCGGGAACTACAATTCCGCAAAACTCCAGAGCTGCATTTCGTCCCGGACGAGACGCTTGAGCACGCTCGTCGAATTGACGAGTTGCTGGACGAGGCGTTCGGGAGAGGTGGAGACGCTTCGGAGTGACCCCGGTCGGCCTGCTTCTTATAGACAAGCCCGTGGGCCCATCATCACATGACGTGGTGGCCACAGTCCGCCGCGAATTGGGCTTGAAGCGAGTCGGACACACCGGCACACTGGATCCATTCGCGAGTGGTCTTCTGCTCGTTTGCGTTGGCTCCGCTACACGCCTTGTTGAGTACTTCCATGTACTTCCAAAGACCTACGAAGCGGGAATAATCCTGGGAGAGCGCCGGGATACCGATGATCGCACCGGAGCTGTAGTCGCGAGCTCAGAGCAATGGAAAGACCTTGATCGAAGTGCGGTCGAGGAGGCTCTGCTTGGATTCGAGGGAATCTCCGAGCAACGGCCGCCGGACTATTCGGCTCGGAGGCAGCAAGGTCGACGCGCGTACAAGGCGGCACGAGATGGGCGCCCAATGGAGCTTGAGTCGAGGACCATTGATATATCAGAGATTCGCCTGACCAGTTGGTCTCCGCCTCGGGCGGACGTAGTACTGTCCGTCTCTACCGGAACATACATTCGAGCTGTAGCGCGAGATCTGGGTGAACGACTGGGCTGTCACGCACACCTCGATTCGCTTCGACGCACGAGGATTGGTGCGTACGACGTTTCGACGGCATTGCCGGACGGTCAGCTGGCTGGCGCGGCGGCGAGAGTTATTGCGCCACTGGATGCAATAAGTTGGCTGAGTCGACGGGAATTGACTACGGAGGAACGGGACGCAGTGGAAGTGGGAAAGGCTGTGGCGAAGGGAGATGTCGTCCCCCCGGTGGTTGCGGTCGACGGACTCGATGGTGCGGCCTTGCCGATAGCTCTGCATGCACGCGGAAGTTTGGTTGCGATTGCCGCGCTGGATGGAGATCTGCTGAGACCTTCGAAGGTGTTTCATGGAATGTGACGTATCGACCGTATCCGACAGCGGACTGCCCCCGGATGTCGCCGGTACAGTCGTTACCGTAGGCACGTTCGACGGGGTCCACCTGGGCCACCAGGCGGTGCTCGCGGAAATTGAACAACGTGCTACCCGCAGAAGCCTGCACAGTGTCCTGGTCACGTTCGACAGGCACCCGCTCACCGTCGTCAGGCCCGCGGAGTCACCCAACCTGTTGACCACGCCGGATGAGAAGAAAGCCATTCTCGCGCAAAGCGGTCTCGATTACGTGGCTTTCCTGCCCTTCACGCCGACACTGTCGAGGTACACGCCGCAGGAGTT
>JBDHMQ010000171.1:0-5824 GCA_039656095.1 Gemmatimonadota bacterium
TGGTGGTGCTCTTCTGGGCGATAGGGTGCGCATGGATGACCTGGCCACGGAATCCGGGATTTTCATCCGATCGATGGCGACTCGTGGATCGCATGGCGGTCTGTCCGCGACTACGCGAGAAGCGACAGATCTGATGGATGCTTTCGGATTCGATCGTATCATTCTTGAGACTGTAGGAGTTGGTCAGTCGGAACTGGAGATCGCCTCCCAGGCCGACACGACGATCGTGGTGCTTGTTCCGGAGTCCGGGGACGGGATTCAGGCCATGAAGGCGGGCCTGATGGAAGTCGCAGACCTGTTTGTGGTGAACAAGGCAGACCGCTCTGGTGCTGACCGCCTTAAGAAGGAAATTAGAGTCATGATCGGGCTCAGGTCCGGTCGCTCGCCGTCGTCGGTTTCCGCGCATCATGGGTTAGACCTTTCCGACGCAGGCTTGATGCAAAGCAATACAGCGAAGGAAGAGCAGGCGTCGGATCAGCCGCCAGAGACCTGGGAACCGCCAGTTCTGACCAGCGTGGCTACGACCGGCGAGGGTGTATCGGAATTGGCCGAAGCCCTGGACAGGCACTACCAGTGGATGAGCGCCACGGGCAACCTGGACATCCATCGATCTTCTGCCGCTGTAGAGCATGCTCGGATGATTTTTGAGCGTACCCTGGAGCGCCGTGGCGCTGGGGCGTGGCAACAGTGGATCAATGAGGTAGAGGTCGCTGCGGAATTGGCCGAAAGCTCCCCGTATGCGACGGCACGTCGGCTTGCTGCAAAGCTCTGTCCGACGCCAGCCACTGCTCCGGAAAAGGAAGTCGACTGACCTCCCGCTGGAACGCCGGTGTCCTACCCCCGTATATTCCCCCACAACAGCGATCACCGTTCAAGGGAGCAAAATGCGTCAAGCCGTGGATGAACCGATGAATGCGGGTGCCGAACTCCGCGCTGAAATCGACAGTCGCCGAAGTGCTCTTGCCGAAGTAGAGGAGGCGCTGAGGCGGTGGGAAGAGGCGACTGCCAACACACCCCAGCGCGAAAATGCTGACTTTGAGACGATCTCGGGCCGTGAAGTTCAGCCAGTCTACTCGCCGGTCGACCGCACCGAATTCGACTACACCAGAGATCTCGGCATGCCTGGCGAATTCCCGTTCACCCGTGGTCCTTATCACACGATGTACCGGACACGATTGTGGACGAAGCGATTGTTTGCCGGGTTTGCAACGGCGGCTGAAACGAATGAGCGCTACAAATTCCTGCTTGAGCGGGGCCAGACAGGTCTCTCGGTCGCCTTCGATTTTCCGACCCTGATGGGGTACGACTCTGACGACCCGTTATCTGAAGGGGAAGTTGGAAAATGCGGAGTCGCTATCTCAAGCCTGGCCGACATGGAGATGCTGTTTGACGGCATTCCACTCGACAGGGTTTCCGTGTCGATGACGATCAATGGTCCGGCAATCATGCTGTACTGCTTCCTTCTTGTAGCTGCCGAGAAGCAGGGGGTTTCGTTTGACCAGGTCCGCGGGACGATCCAAAACGATATTCTCAAAGAGTACATGGCACAGCATGCGTGGATTTTTCCTCCACGTCCTGCGCTGAAAGTGATTACCGACATCTTCGAATGGTCTGCGGCTCACGCACCGCGGTTCAATACGATTTCGATTTCCGGCTATCACATTCGCGAGGCGGGAGCGACGGCTGGGCAGGAACTGGCTTTCACGCTGAAGAACGGGTTCACGTACGTCGAAGAAGGGATCGGTCGGGGTCTCGATATTGATGAGTTTGCACCGCCAGAGAGCTGGCGTCTGCGCACACATGCGCAAACCGCAGGCGTCTCGCTGACCGCACAGCAGCCCCATAACAACATCGTACGAGTTGCGTACCAGGCACTGGCTGCGGTGCTTGGGGGCACACAATCCCTTCACACCAACGCCATGGATGAGACGCTCGCGCTTCCGACTGAATCAGCCGTGCGGATCGCTCTCCGGACGCAGCAGATCCTGGCCTTTGAAACGGGTGTCCCGAATTCGATCGATCCACTGGCGGGATCGTATTTCGTTGAAGCACTGACTGACGGGATTGAACAGGAAGCTGAGGAAATTTTTGCCGAAATTGACGAACTCGGCGGCGTGGTGCAGGGCATCGAGAGTGGCTACTTCCAGGCCAGGATTGCGGCTTCAGCCAGACGATTCCAGGACGAAATAGAAACGGGTCGGCGGACGATCGTGGGTGTGAACGAGTTTCGCGAGGACGGCGAGGCTGAGGTTGACATTGAAATCCTCCGCATCGATGAATCGGCCGGAGAGCTCCAGCGGAAGCGACTGGCAGAGCTACGCGCGAATCGAGATCAATCTACGGTTGACGAAGCGTTGAGCAGACTCTCCGCTGCAGCACGCGAAGGCACCAATCTCATGCCGCCCCTGCTCGATGCTACGCGAGCATATGTGACCTTGGGAGAGATGCGGAGTGCGCTCGTGGATGTCTACGGCCAATTCAAGGAACCGGTTGGCTTCTAGTCCGCTCTTGGCGGTGGGCTCACGGCCCGCCGGTGCGTAGGTTGGACATTGACGATCGGGGCCAATCTTCAAGTCGCAGCACCCTGACTTTGCAGGTATCCATATGAACGATAGAAAAATTCGTGTCCTGGTCGCAAAGCCGGGACTGGACGGGCATGATCGCGGGGCGAAGATAATCGCTGCTGCGCTCAGGGATGCCGGTATGGAAGTGATCTACACCGGGCTCCATCAGACGCCCGAAAAAATTGCCACGACGGCCATGCAGGAAGACGTCGATGTCGTCGCTCTGTCCGTTCTTTCGGGCGCGCATATGGTCCTGTTTCCACGTGTTGTAGACCTGTTGCGCGAGAATGGAATGGACGAAGTACTCGTAACGGGCGGGGGGATCATTCCGGCCGAGGATGCGGAAGTTCTGCAGGCCAAGGGCGTGGGAAGGTTGTTTGGGCCCGGCACCGCGACGACGGAGGCCGTCGATTATATCCGCAGTTGGGTATCTGATCATCTGGCGGGACGATCGACGGAATGACTGAAGGCAAATCTCGGATGGCGCAACTCGCCGAACAGGTGCGCCAGCTCGAAGCCGACGTTCGTCTCGGCGGTGGGGCCGAACGCATCGAGCGGGAGCATGCGAAAGGTAAGCTCACCGCACGCGAGCGTGTAGAGCGTTTGATTGATCCCGGCGGACGATTCGTGGAGATCGGCTTGCTGGTAGCCAGCGACCTCTACGACGGTAAGGCTCCTGCGGCTGGCGTCGTTACCGGAATCGGCGAGGTCGGTGGTCGCGTGGTTGTCATCGTAGCGAACGATGCCACGGTCAAGGCCGGAAGTTGGTGGCCCGAGACGATCACGAAAATTCTCCGGGCGCAGGAAGTGGCCATGCGCTGCCACGCTCCCATCATCTATCTGGTCGATTCTGCCGGTGTGAATCTCCCGTACCAGGGCGGCGTTTTTCCGGGTAAGTACGGAGCCAGCCGAATCTTCTATTACAACTCGATCATGCGGCACTATCTCGAGGTGCCTCAACTGGCTGCTGTCATGGGCCAGTGCATTGCGGGCGGCGCATACCTTCCGGCCCTCTCTGATGTGATCGTGATGGTAGAGGGAACGAGCTTCATGGGACTCGGTGGACCGAATCTCGTGAAAGGCGCTACTGGCCAGGACGTAGACGGCGAGTTGTTGGGCGGCGCCGCCACCCATAACAGGATATCCGGCGTGGCCCACTTCGAGGTGGCCGACGATGAATCATGCCTGTTGAAGCTTCGGGATCTGTTGTCTGATGTTCCACCGTCGGTTGTTCCGGCGCCCGACGATGAGCCACGGGATCCGGCTCGGCCGCCCAGTGACGCCTATGACATCATGCCCGGCGATCACCGCCAGCCATACGAGATCAGAGACCTGCTCGACACGATTCTCGACGAGGGCAGGTTTGACGAGTTCCAGGCTGGATATGCACCGGAAATGCTTACCACGATTGGTCGTCTGCGCGGCCGCCGGATAGGCGTGATCGCCAACCGACGTGGAATGTTCAAGACGGATACGGGGGGACCTCCGAAGTTTGGCGGAATCATCTATCCGGACAGTGCCGAAAAAGTGGCCTATTTCATGGACATGTGTGATCGGCAGCGAATGCCGATGTTATTCGTCCAGGATGTCAGTGGATTCATGGTTGGTGTGGAGGCGGAGCACGCGGGGATCATCCGGGCGGGCGCACGCATGGTCGAAGCGATGGCGACCGCTCGCGTGCCGAAGCTGGTTCTGACAACCAACCATGCCAGCGGTGCAGGGTATTACGCGATGGCGGCACAGGGCTTTGATC
This sequence comes from Gemmatimonadota bacterium, assembly GCA_039656095.1. GTDB lineage: Bacteria > Gemmatimonadota > Gemmatimonadetes > Palauibacterales > Palauibacteraceae > JARFPW01. The sequence goes on from JBDHMQ010000171.1 coordinate 4,318, forward strand.
CGGACTTTATTTTCAGTTGGCCGACGGGTCGAATGGGCGTGATGGAAGGCGAGTCTGCAGTCCGCGCGATTTACGGCCCTCGAATCGATCGTGCTCGTGCTGAGGGGACGGAGCTCGATTCTGCGACGCAGGAAGCCATTGATCAGACCCGGGTGGAATACGACCGGCAACTTGATGCCAGGTACGCGGCCGCCCGTGGTTACTTCGACGCCGTGATCTATCCGGAAGAAACGAGAGAGGTGTTGGACATCGCCATGAGGTGTGCTCTCGAGAACCCAGGTCCCCACATCGGCACGTTCAATCTGCCGCCTGCTGCCTATGTCTAAGATCGTGAGGGTGGCGTCCGGCCAGGGGTTCTGGGGAGACTGGCAGGAGGCGCCAAAACTCCAGGTCCGGCACGGGCCGATCGACTACCTGATGCTCGATTACCTGGCTGAGATCACGATGTCCATCATGCAAAAGCAGAGGCAGCGTGATCCGTCGGCCGGATATGCCCGCGACTTTGTGCCGCTCGTGCTGGAGCTGGCGTCCGAGCTCATTGAACGCGGTGTGCGCATACTCACGAATGCCGGGGGCGTTAACCCCGTCGCCTGTCGGGAAGCGTTGCTTGAAGGACTCAAAGGCATTTCCACTTCGCGACCCATGCGGATTGCGACCGTCCAGGGTGACGGACTCATGGAGCGCCTGGACCAATTGCTTGCTGACGGTCACGAGTTGCTGAATATGGAAACCGGTGAGCCCCTGGCTTCCATCCGAGATCAGGTCTACAGCGCCAACGCGTATATCGGTGCTGAGCCAATTCTGCAGGCCCTCAAGGGGGGTGCAGACATCGTCATTACAGGCCGATCAACAGATACGGCGCTGACCTATGCGGCGCTGGCCCACGAGTTCGGTTGGGCGACAGATGACTGGGACAGGCTGGCGGCTGGAGTGGCCGCGGGTCACATCAATGAATGCGGGGCTCAAGCCGCGGGGGGAAACACACTGTTCGACTGGCGCAACGTTGATCTGGTGACCCCGGGTTATCCGATCATCGAGGCGTCCGCCGACGGGAGCTTCGTGGTGACGAAGCATCCCGATCTTGGTGGACGGGTCACCTGGGCCACCGTGTCCGAACAGCTGGTGTACGAGATGGGCGATCCCGCCGATTACATTACACCGGATTGCGTCGCAGATTTTTCGACTATTCATATCGCAGACCTTGGTGAGAATCGGGTCAGGGTACACGGCGTAAAGGGGAGTCCGAGGACGGATCTGCTTAAGGTGTCGATCGCCTATCATGCTGGATGGAAAGCAACCGGCACGCTGGTCTACGCCTGGCCGGAAGCGCTGGAGAAAGCTCATCGGGCCGACGAAATACTTCGGGGTCGCCTGGACCGACTTGGGCTCGAATTCGACGAGATCCGTACGGAGTTCGTCGGGGCAGGTGCCTGCCTTGGTCGAGCGCCCGGGAGTCCCGAAGATCTTCCGGAAGTTCAGTTGCGTATCGGCGTAAGATCCCAGGACA
>JBDHMQ010000172.1:0-8926 GCA_039656095.1 Gemmatimonadota bacterium
GCCAATTCGGACCCCCTGCCATTGATCCTCTGCGAACGCTTCTGGACACTCGACATAGATGTTTGGTCTGAAGCGATTGACATGGACGGGGACGTCCAGACGACTGTTAAGATCTGCCATTGAACCCGATCCAATCAGGTGCAGCGGATAACCATCGGTCAGGGCAGTCCGATCATCTGGTTTTCCGTAGCGTGGATTCACGGAACGCTCGGTCTCGTCTGACATGAATGCCAGGCGCGCGTCTTGACCGAGGCGGTCAGAGATCCACTCTGTTGCCTCGTGATCAGCAAGACGCAAACTGACGGTGTCCCCCCAAATCGTGACGTTCAGGTCGGCTGCATCAGGACCAGGCCGCTTGACGCATACCGTTGAAGTCTCGCGCGATTTCCAGGAAAGCAGCAACCCATCTTCAGAAAGATGCGTACGGATGAACGCGAGTGCCGGCACCTCTCGCTGTGTGATTGGACTGCCCGTAGGGGTCGTGACCATCCAGCGCCGGTCCCCCTCGACGCCCAGCCGATCGAGCCGGAGGGATTCACATTGTTCACCAGCAGCCGACTTCAGGGGGTAGCGAAACAACGCCGCAACCCGAAACACCATGGAATCAGAACGGTTTCGCGTGTGCCAGGACCGCCGCGGCCAGCATCAACCCAACCGTGCCGAACCAGACAAATTTTGAACATCCCGGCTTCCGATAAGGAACCGTGAAGAGGAACCCGATTGCCAGCCAGATGCCGACCTTGACCCAGACCCAGCCCGGAATGCCGCCCGCCATGAGATCCATGCGTGCGAGCATGCCGAATCCGGCCACGATGATCAAAAGCAAACCAAACCCGTGACTGGCAGCAGTCAAAGCCCGTCCACCGCTCGTCTCCTTCGACCCACCGCTCATCGCATGCAGCGATACGCCGCCTACGGACAGAATGAGCAGGCCGACACCCAGAATATGCAGGTACCAGTAGACGTCTTGAGTAAACATAGAATGCTTATTCCTCCGGTTCATGGTCCAGTGATAGAGAGTTGATGCAATACCTGAGGCCCGATGGTGGGGGACCATCAGGGAATACGTGTCCAAGGTGGGCATCACAGGAAGCACAAGTGACTTCGGTCCGCACCATTCCGTGACCCCGATCTTCGTGTTCTTCGATGACACCGGATCCTGCAGGCTCAAAAAAACTTGGCCATCCTGAACCCGAGTCATATTTGGCAGTGGACTGAAACAAGACCGTGCCGCAACACGAGCAAGAATAGGTGCCCGGCCCGGTAAGGCCGCACAAGGCGCCGCTGAACGGCGGCTCCGTCCCTTTTTCCCGCGTAACGCGGTATACGTCCGCGCTGAGCACATCTCGCCAGTCCGCGTCCGAACGATCACTTCGAACGGTCATTTTTGCTCCGGGTTAGCCGTAGAACCGAGCCACAACGTACGTTGTGCAGATCGCGCCGTATACGGTGAATGGTCTGGATCTGGACCGAATCAAGAAAGTAACAGGAGAATTCATGGGAGAGCCATTCTATGTTTCCCGCGGTGACGTATCTCGCGTGGACGGACTTCACCGGCGGGCAAGGATTGCTGCCGCAACCGAGTTTGACATGGGCGTCCATGGTGCGATCAAGGAGCACTACCGACTCGATGCGAAAGATCTACCTTTACCGGTAGACTACATCGTGGCTGCCACAGCTGGCTGAATGCTTGGAACACTAATTGGCGTGCTGGAGGCACGCGGGGTAAAGCTGAAGTCAGGGGCAGTGCGCGCTGAAGTCGAAGGGTGCAACGAGATTCGTGATCGTCTCCCGGTTCTTACGAAGATTCTCATCCATTACGAAATCGGTATAGCGGCGGAATTTCGAGAAGCTACAGACAAGGCGCTGGAACGCCATCAGAGCAAGTGTCCGACGGCCAGTACGCTGAATGGGGCGGTCAACGTCGAATGGACGGCAGATATTACGGAGCTTTGATCGCCTCGTTTGTCGATTGACCGGCAGAACGTCCACGCAGGACGAACCGGGCGCCCATGAACAACAAGACGGCGGAGAAGATGATTCGAAGCGTTTGACCGGGCAGGGCGAGAGCTCCGGCAGCTCCGGCCCATGAGCCGCAAAACGTGCCGATAAGAATCGGTGGCAGCGCTCGTCCGTGAACGTGTCCCAGTCTCGCGTGGGCAATGGCGCCGGCGCTGCTCGACGGGAGGATCACTGCAAGGGAAGTACCCTGCGCCAACTGCTGCGGGAACCCGGTAACCAGGACGAGAGCCGGGACCAGAACTGATCCGCCTCCGACGCCCAGCAGTCCGGAAATGACGCCTGCCGCTACGCCGATTACCAGCATTACCGGCATACCGCCACCGAGCACGAGATCTCCCCCTCCGAGCACGTCCCGAAAGGGAAGAACGAACGCTATGATAATGACAAAGAAGCCGAACAGTTGCCGTAATCGCGCGGCTGAAACGCCAGGCGAATAGCGGGCGGCCAGCACCGTTGCGGGTAGCGCTACGAGAGTGATCTGGACGGCTGAAGCGACATCTATCGCCTCACCGCGTCCATACACGAATACGCCAACGAGCGCTGTGAAAGCCACGGCAATGATGCCCGTCCCATGAGCGGAATGTTGATCGAAGCCTGCCCAGGCTGTCAGCATCGGGATCAGGACGATGCCGCCGCCGACGCCCAGGAGCCCGCCGATTAATCCCGTGATTAATCCGCAGGCTAGTAGAACGCCCGGTCCCGCGATTGAACGGGGCATAGCCTCGTCAATCATTCGCACTGGTCCGATGCGGGCTAAAGCCGGATATCGAGCAGCTCCACATCAAAAACGAGCGTAGCGCTGGGGGGGATGGCTCCCGGGCGCCCCCTCTGTCCGTATCCGAGCGACGGGGGTACGACGAGACGACGCTTGCCACCAATCCGCATCCCCTGGATACCCTGCTCCCAGCCCTGAATCACTTGCTGCCGGCCCAGCTGGAACGAGAATCCTTCGCCGTCCGTATTCTCGTCGAATATCTCACCCGTCGTAAGCCGCCCCGTATAGTGGACATTGAGGACATGGCCGTCCCGAGCTCCGAGACCGCTTCCCTGGTTGATGTCCTCGTAGTACAACCCCGTTGGCAGGCGGGTCATCGCATCGAGGTCGATGTTGAGTTCGTCTGCAAACTCCATATCCATGCTGACCTCACCTGCTGTCGATTCGGCAGCGGGGCTGGATCGTGAGTCGGTGTCCGCGTCGCCACCACGTGTGCAGCCCGAAGCCAGTAGCACGGCTGGGACTATGGTCAGGGCCGACAAAAACTTCACAACCCGATGCGTCATTCCTCGCTGCCTTCCGCCGGTCGCATGCCCAGCTGTGTATCCAGCATCAACAATGCCGATCCCTCCACGCCGAACATCTTCATCCGTTGGATGATCTCATCGATGCTGGCCTCTTCTTCCACCTGCTCTGTCACGAACCACTGGAGCAATACCTGCGCCGGATAGTCTCCCTCGTTGAGGGCCAGTTCATAGAGTCCGTTTATGCGGCCGGTGACGAAGCGCTCATGCTCAAGAGACTTCTGCATGATTTCCAGTGGCGAGCCGAACCGGGCCGGCGGCTGGTCGATGGCCATTAACTCGACCTGGGCGCCGCGCTCCAGCAGGAAATTGTAGAATCGCATCGCATGGGCAACTTCTTCTTCGGCTTGCTGGCTGAGCCAGTGGGCGAATCCCGTGAGATTGCGGTTGGAGCAGTCGGCTGACATCGCGAGATACATGTAAGCTGAGTAGAGCTCGAATTTGATCTGTTCGTTTATCTCTTGGGTCAGCGCATCGCTGATCATTGGTATTTCTCCTGGCTACACGGAAGGTCGATGCTGCGAAGACGGAATTTGCCGGTGTCTCCGTCAGTATAAGCTGCGCTCCACGCGTTGGGCCGGCAACCGGAAAGGACTGGCCGCGAACCTCGCGCAGTAGCAGAATGTTGGATTATGAACGTCATCCACCCCGTGCGGGTGAAGGTCGCATGCATCCGCAACCCCGAGGAGGCCCGGCGCGCCGTTTCTCCGGGCCTGACACTGGAGGAGATTGCAGCAATCGTGGCGTCCGTTCCTGAGTCCATCGGAACCTTTCTCATGACGACTCGACGTTCTGCCTCCGACCTGTCCGAGTTGGCACGCAATGCGGGAGTGAACACGATCCAGCTGTGGGACAAACCGGAGCCCGATGCGTATTCCCATCTCCGGTCGGCGGCGCCTGGTATCTCGATCGTCCAGTCGGTTCCGGTGGTGGGCGAGAGGGCTATCGAGCAGGCGATCCAGGTCTCGTCTCGCGTGGATGCTCTGTTGCTGGATTCGGCGCATCGGGCGGTGCCGCATCGATGGGAGCAGCAACACGGGCTAACCCACGACTGGCGGGTTAGCCGACGTATCGTTGAATCCGTCGACATTCCGGTCATTCTTTCCGGCGGCCTTTCCCATTCGAACGTAGCCGATGCAATCCGGGCTGTACGCCCGTATGCCGTAGAGGTTTGTTCAGGCGTGAGAAGTAGTCAGTCGCTCGACACGACATTGCTCGTCCAATTCTTTGAGGTCATCGAGCGGATCAGCCCCTGAACCCCCAGCGCGTTCATGCCCCGGTTTGCGTCCTGCTGAATCCGGCGTCCGGTAGCGGAGAGCGGGCATCGAATGTCCTGTCGAAAGCTGAGCGCCTCCCGTGGCTTGAGTTGCGAGAGTGCGTCGACCCCGCACACCTGTCCGATATGGCGGCAGTTGCCGCCGCCGATGGATTTGAGACGATCGCGGCCGCGGGTGGCGATGGCTCGATTGCGGCGGTGGCTGCGGGCCTTGTTCGCTCAGGTATGAAGGTTCGCCTCGGGGTCGTTCCCATCGGTACGGGAAACGACTTTGCCAGGGGCCTGGGTATCCCGCTCGACATTCCCCTCGCACTCGCGGGTCTCGCTTCGCCTCGAGTCCAGTCCGTAGACCTGATTCGATGCCGCTCTCCACAAGTGCCCGGTGAGGAGCGTCTGTGCTTGAACGCTGTCGTAGGTGGCATCGGGGGACGGATAGGCGATGCGATGACCAGAAAAATCAGCCGTCGATGGGGCCGGCTCTCCTATTTACGAGCCGGCGCAAAGGAACTGATTACTGGTGCCCCGTCACCCGTCTTGCTGCGAATCGATGGCCAACGGTTTTCATTCGACTGCCTGATGTTGATCGTTGCCAATGGCCGGTTGGCCGGTGGGGCAATCCCATTCGCGCCAGCGGCTGACCCATCCGACGGCAGATTAGACATCGTCGCGATCACGGGGATGTCCAAGATCTCTCTCCTGTTCACGGCTGCCCGCGTGCTACGAGGGCGGCACGACGGCACTCGCGGTCTGATCATGCGCAGCGGCATGTCCGTTGAGGTAGAGGCAGACTCGTCATTCTGGTTCAACCTTGATGGCGAAACATGGGTGTCCGGCGCCGCGCGATTCGACGTATTCCCCCAGGCCCTGGACGTTGTCGTTCCCTGAAAACTTACCGCCGGGCAACTGTCCGACTGGCGGGGGCGTCCAATCAGTTGAGTTCCACAACGGGAACGTGAAACGCGGCGGCGAACGAGACATCGGTGCCGTCCCAGGACAGGAGTGACGAAGTGAAACAGAGAATTCTACGGGTCCTTGTTCCCGTGCTCGGGCTGATCGGGCTCGCGCTTGTGGTTCAGGGAGTATCTGCACAGGAAACCCCTCAGGCCGATGGATCTCGATCGCGTGTCGCGGTGCGGGCGCCTGGTGCCAGTACGTTTTTATTAAGCCAGAATTCCGGTACGTATCTCGGTGTGTTCATCAGTGAGGTTTCGTCGGAAGACGTCGAACGTCTCAGTTTGCGCGAGGAGCGAGGTGCGCTGGTTACCGACATGCCTGACGAGGGCCCTGCCAGTGACGCAGGGATCCAGACCGACGATGTGATCGTGTCTTGGAATGGTAGCCGAATCGAAAGCGCAGCTCAGTTGCGGCGGATGGTGCGCGAGACACCGGCCGGACGCGGTGTCGATATTGGCTACATTCGTGATGGACGCGATCGTACCGTGAGTATTGAGCTAGCGGACCGGTCTCCGCAGGTGGTTCGGCTCCAGCCTCAAATGGAAGAAATGCGGCATCGCCTCGAAGGATTGCGGGAGCTACAGGAAGGTCGCGCAGGGGAGTTGCGAGAGTTGCAGGAAGGTCGTGCAGGGGAGCTGCACGAGCGGCTTGGCCGGCTGCGCGAATTCCAGTTTGCGCCGAGATCGGGTGGCGGCGGCTTCCAGTTCTTCATGCGTGGCGGTCGCCTGGGCGTAGGAATTCAGAATCTCAGCGATCAGTTGGCCGAATATTTCGGGGCCGATGACGGTGGCGTACTCGTGACCTCTGTTAGCGAAGATTCTCCAGCCGAGGCGGCAGGCCTGCGTGCAGGAGATGTGATCATCGGGGTCGGCGGCGACAGCGTAGAGGATCCAGGCGATCTGATGGAGGCGATCGGGGAAGCCGACGAAGGCGAGATCGAGATTCGCATCCTTAGAGACCGGAGTCAGCGGACGCTACGTGCAACGCTTCCAGAGCAGGAGGATTTCTTCCGGTCCGGCAATGGGGTGTTCTTTGGTCCCGACGCGATGGGTATGAACTTCCCATTCGGCGATGATGGATTTGTGCTGGATTGGAGCGATGGCGAGCACATGAATATTCAGATTCCGGATCTGCATTTCGATTTCGAGATGCCGGATATCGATATTGAAGGATTCGACTTCGAGGTAGGACCACACAGCGTCTCAGTGGTCGGCGCGCAGACCTGACGAAACTGTCGTACATGTGGCGGGGGGTGCTTTCGAGCACCCCCCGCGTTGCCGGATTCGGATCAAACCCCGAACTTGGTGTCATGAGCGATTCCGGCACCGAATTCCGAATGGATCCTGCCACGGATCCCCGCACGATCATCACACCCGATGCATTTCAAGTAGCGCCGGAGCTGCTTGGTCTTTCCCTGGCACGCCCGTGGCGTCGAGCGGCAGCTATCTCCATCGACCTTGCTCTTGTGGCACTGCTCGCCAATGCACGAGCAGTTTTTTTTGCCATGGCGATCGGAGCTTTCGCTTTCTGGTTGGCGGTTAAGCGTCGCCAACCAACCGAGCCTCCGTCGTGTGGGCGCAGGGCGGTTCGCGGGAGCCTGGGATGCATGGGCGGCCTTACACTCACTGTGGTCGCGCTGATCACTTGGTTCGGAATCACCGCCGACCCTGACCAGGTCCTTTTTGAGGCCGATGCCGGCGGTCAGGGATTGCCGATAACCATCTCAACCATTGGCGACATGCTTACGCTCGGTCGTGGGGGAGACTCGGCCGAGGTTGCAGCCGCAGCCGAACGTCTTGTCGACGGGCTTGAGGCCCAGGACATGGACATCGAGGAAATGCGGGATGTCCTGGCCGGTTTTGATGACGAATCGGATGCGAACACAGTCGCGGTGCTGGAATCCGTCCTGGATGCGCGTGTAGAAACTCAGGAGCCACAGGCTGACACGATCGACATCGGTACGCTACTCGCCCTCTATTCAGAGGCGAGAATAGTGGGTGATACCGTTGGAATGGCCGAGTTTGGTCCTGCACTGGGATCGCAACTGGCCACCGAGGAACTTGCCCAGCGAGACGGTCGAATTTCCCGCCTTGAATCCCGCAACGAGCAGCTCGATAGCGATTTGGCCCAGAGCCGGGAAAATCTCGATTCCGAGCGAAACAAGGGGATCGTCAACCGGGTGATTGGTATGCTGGATGAGTTGGGCCTGGGGCTCGGATGGTCGGGTCTCTACTTCACATTCCTGCTGGGGTTCTGGAAAGGTCGAACGCCCGGCAAACGGCTGCTGGGAATTCGCGTTGTCCGCCTCGACGGCCGGCCGCTGGGTTATTGGGTGTCGTTCGAGAGATTTGGGGGATACGCGGCGTCGCTATTCACCGGACTGGAAGGATTCGCCCGCATCCTGTGGGATCGGAATCGCCAGGCACTGGAGGATAAACTGGCTGAGACCGTTGTCATAGTGGACACGGCTGACGCGAAGCGCCGTGTGGCTGATCTGCACAAACGCGCGGGCGGAAGGCCCTCGGCCCGCCGCCCGCGGTCTGAACGTTCAGAAAATGCAACGAGTTCGGCTCGTCCCTGAATCTCGTCATCATCTTTGCGTATCAGCGTTAACGGAAAGTCGGTATTCATAATCCCCGAACCCGTCTCAAAGCTGACAGAGCCGTCATAACTATCCGGCACGGCAATCGTCACGCTACCGGACCCTGTGTCTACGTTAAATGAAGCGTTGCCTGACACGGTAACTACGCGCACATCGCCAGAGCCGGTGTCCACTGATACGCGTCCCGTTTGCGCACCGAGAATCGTGACGTTGCCGGAGCCCGTGTCGATGCTGATGTCTGGCGTGTCAACGCCGTCGATCGTCACACTTCCTGACCCTGAGTCCACGTTCAGGTCGGGACCCGTGACCGAACTCACGTTCACGTTTCCGGACCCGGTGTCAATATTTACATCGCCGTCGGCTCCATCCACGGTGACCTCACCGGAGCCGGTATCCAGATTGAGCGCGCCGGATGTCCCCGTGGTCCGAATGTTTCCCGAGCCGGTATCCAGGTAGAGATCACCGTTCACATTGGTAGCTTCGATCATCCCGGCTGCCAGGGCTACTAGCACCCGCTTACCGGCCGGGACCCTGACCTCGAGGTCAGCGCTCGCTTCCAGTCCGTTTCCACGATTGCTGATTTCGACTCTCCGGCTACCGCGGTCGCCGCGGCCGCCGCCCCAGAAAGTGCCATCTTCACGCACGCGAATCTGTGTCTGTCCATCCATGCCATCGTAACGAATATGGTCGGAAGGGTAGATAACTCTAAGCGCCTCCAGGGTGCCCCAGTTTCTACGGTGCGTGTCCACCGAACCGGCGCGAATATCGAGCTG
>JBDHMQ010000173.1:0-4192 GCA_039656095.1 Gemmatimonadota bacterium
CGAAGCGGCTCGTGGTACGTGCCCAGGATGTGATCGATCAGGTGATCCAGCGGTGCGTCTTCCCAGCGATCCGCCGTGTCTCCGGTGCCGGCGACCTCCGCCTCCAATTCCTTCACGATGCTGTCGGCATCGAGACCCTTCTTATCGCAGGCTGATTGGAGGGCAACGCCTCCGCCGCAACAGAAATCGATCTTGTGCCGCTGAAATACTCTCGTGGCCAGCGGATGCGAGACGGCAATGTCCTTCACGGTTTGCTCAGTCGAAATCATCGTGGTTTCCTATGATTGAGGCGCCCCGGGGCGTAACATGATTAACAGTGAGTCCATCACTTCTTCGGGCCTACTCTCCGTCTCTTGTCCGCCCTCTGCGTCCTGCATTCCGATCAGCGTATGCACGGTTCCGAGAATCGTGACCAGTAGATCTCTCGGTTCCACATCGGACCTGATCGATCCCTCCCGGACACCTTCCCGAACCGCCGTCAGCATGAAATGCTTTGATCGCCCGACGATCGTCCTCAGCTGTTTCACCGAAGCAGGAGGGAGCTTGAGATAGGCCTGCTTGGACATGAGAAGCCATGTAAGGCCAGGATTGCCGCCCAAGAGTGCTACACGGTTCATGGCCAGTGTGCGGATTCGGTCAATTGGTGGGAGGTCGGGCTCCGGAAACGTTGCTTCCAGCAATTCGACGGCGATTCGCGTGGCTTCCTGCAGGATCTCTTCGATCGAGGCGAAGTGGCGAAACAGTCCGCCGGTACTGAGCCCCACCTGTTTCGCGAGTGTGGCCGTAGACAACGAGGCCAGCCCTTGCTCGCCAATGATCTCCAGCGCGGCCAGGGCGATTTGCTCCCGGCGCTTGGTGCCCGGGTGTCGTACAGAAGTTTTCATGGAAGGAAGATAAGTAAGTGCTTACTTACATACAAGGGTTTCCAACGGATCAAGCTAGCGTGGGTCGTCTTCTACGACTCCTGCAACTCGTCCAGCAGGGCCCGCGCTTCCTGCGCCGGGATGTACTCAGCGTCGGCCTCGGACCAGAATCCGAGAGCGGCTTCGAGGTGGCTGATTGCTTCTGAAGTCTGGCCGCGGGCGGCGTGGTAGCGGGCGATGGCGAGACGGTGCTTGGCGTAGCCGGAACCGCGCTCCATCAGCCTGTCGACTTCGGGCTCCGCGTCCGTCCAACGCATATCGGCCACGTAGCACCGCAGCCGGCTGAGGCGGTACATCGACCCGAGCGGCGAGATCTCCTGCGCCCGGTCATAGCTGCCAAGTGCGCGATCGCAGTTCCCGTCCTCGAGTTCCTCGATGCTTCCCTCGACCCATGTGATGAATGCGTTTCCGCCAGCGCTTGCACCAATCCCCTCCGCCGCCTGAAGCAGGCCGGCCAGCGATCCGCGGGCGGCTTCGAGATCTCCCATATCCAGATAAACTCGCACCGCGGGGACCTCCAGGCCCAGGTTCCACGGCGCCTGCACCAGACTGCGCAAACTGTCCAATTGCTGCAGGGCCCATACCTCGCGTCCGGCGTCGACAGCGTACAGGAGTGCCTCTGAATTACCGATGGCGTCTACAACCTGGATCAACGGGGCGGATGTGGCCAAGGACTCGAGTCGCCGGTGATACGCGTCCTCGAGGCGACTGAATTGTCCGCGGTGGAAGTACAAGTTTTCCTCGAGGCCCGCCGCGCGCGTCCGCTCCTGGGGAGTGCGAGCGAGTCGAGTCACCTGCTGTGTACGGTCGGCGGCGTTGGTATACTCGCCCTCCCGAATGTCCAGTCTCGCGAGCCAGGCGACGGGATCCGGGTTGGCCGGCGCCGCGATGGTCGCCTGCTCAAGTTCCGCGCGTGCCTGGTCGAATTGTCCCAGGCTGGTTCGGGTCGCGGCCACGTCAAGTCGGGTCTGTACGTCGGTCGGCGAGCGCTGAGCCAGTCGCTCGTAATACACGAGAGCGCTGTCGTAATCTGCCCGGGCGCGGAACGCGGCGGCCAACTGGCGCACAGACTCCACATCGGCCGAATCGATCGCCAACAAGGCCCTGAATTGCACAATCGTCTCATCCCGATCTCCCGTGACCGAGGATAGTACCGCGCGGATACGCCGAGCCTCGGCATCCTGGGGATACATTTCGGTCCAGAACCGGGCCGAGCGCAGGGCCCCCTCGGGGTCCTGCTGAAAAAGCCATGCGTCAATGACTTGAAGGGTCAGGCGAACCCGTTCCGGAACGCGGTATGCGTAGCGATTGGCCGAGGCAATCAGATCGCTGCCCCCTGAGGGATCGCCCGATAGAAAGGCCGCGACAGCCGCATCCGCGTAGGCCACCGCGAATGTGGAGTCGATCGCGACGGCCTCTTCTAATTTTCTCCGGGAGCCGACATGGTCGTTGGCCTGGGCCAGCACATGTCCCTCGACGTACGGTCGGTAGGCTTCCGGTGAGGTCGTGATCAGTTCGGCAACAGGCAAGTCGACCGCTGCCTCGATCTGCCAATTCGGAATGCCGAGGTCGGTGCGTAAATCGACAGAAATCTGGTCGACCAACTCGAGAGGGCTCGTGCCGAGATAGGTGTGGGTCGCCAGCAGCCGGGCGCTGCGGGTTTCGTACAGCCGCGTTTCCACCTCGAGAGCCCCGCTTTGGCCGCGAATCACGCCGGCAACGAATTGTGGCAGGCTTCGCCGCTCCGCCGCTTCACGCTTCAGCGACAACGGGATGTCGTCACCCGGGTCGAAGCCGGCCTGCGCGAATCGCTCTTTTACTGTGTTATCGGACTCCGGAACGGCCGTAACGAAGACGTCCTGTACGAGATCGATGATGACACCCACTGCTACACCGGACTCGAGCCAGTTGAGGTCCGGATCGCCCGTCTCGTTGTCAAAGTTGTACAGCAGTACACTGCGCCGGAAAGCCGCCTTGGGTACGACCCGCTCGACTGTGTTACCCTCAGCATCCTCGATGAGCTTCACCGTGGTAGCGGCCCCCAGCTCCTGGCCGCCAAACACCGCATACAGGACGCCCGCCGAAACGAGAAGATTGAGTCCGACCGACACGCCGTCGACCTTCGTCCACTTGTCTGTACCCGGGGCCCCGTGTCGCCAGGCCAACACTACGATTGCCGGCAGTAATGTCAGGAGAAGCAGAAGCACGAGGTTGATGACCGCGGGCGACAGGGAGAACTGTGATACGAGAAAGTCAGTGAATTCGACGAATCCCCAGGACGCTGCAAGGTAGACGCCCACAATCTGTGGTACTCGGCGATGAAAAAGTCCCTTGATCATGCGGTGCGGCATCTCCTTTTGACGACAGCGATATGGTATCCGCCGACGAATATAGGAGAGTTGGCGTCCATGGGCAGGGTCGGGCCCAATGGCTACTGCTTCGCTGAGCCGCCGTTCTGCCGCGTCATCCGAGTCAGAGCCCGATCAAGGGCGGAGGCGAATTCCCGCTTTGCTTTGTCGCCAAATGCAGGCGGGCCGCTGGTCGCAACGCCCGTAGATCGCAGGCTTTCCATGAAATCGCGCACGGAGAGGCGCTCTCCGATCGTTGCGATCGTGTGCTCCCGGCCGCGTATGTCCAGCACGGTGATGCCTTCGGGGACAAGACGCGCCGCTAGCGGAATGTCATGCGTAACCACGAGATCTCCGGCCTCTGCATGCTCGACGATGTGATCGTCCGCGACGTCGGGACCACCGGGAACGAGAATCGAGGAGACCAACGGATAAGCGGGTGGTACGGACAGGGAATGATTGGCGACGAGAAAGGTCTTCAGTCCCAATCGTTTCGAGGCTTTGAACACGATATTTCGGACATCGCGTGGTGCGGCGTCCGCATCAATCCAAATTTTCATAGATGGCTCTCCCCGCGGTCCCATCCCCTCCAATGCATCGGTTTCCCCCGTACATGGAACGTACGGAGAGCGCGTGAGGTGACAAGGGTGGGCCGCGAAAAAGCCTCAGTCCAACTCTCTCGGAAGCCAGATACCTGCCAGCGTGCCGCCGTCAGCCTCGAGATCACCCCAGTTTTCGATGGGCACGAGGATGCGGACGAGTGCCGCCGTCGGGAGGCGGTGGTTTTCGCCTGTCATTTGATGGACGAGGTCTTCGAGTCCGGGATTGTGCGCCACGATCATGACGCTGCCGGCTTCGTCACCCAACTCACGGACGGCCTCGATGAGGTCCTGGGGTCCCGCCCCGTATAGCTCACGGATG
>JBDHMQ010000174.1:0-7541 GCA_039656095.1 Gemmatimonadota bacterium
GATGCTGGCCAGCCAAACAGAGTTGTCTGCAGCAATGGCAAGGGTAGGAAATTCTCTGGCACGTTCTGATTGGGTCATGATTCGGTGTCATTCCTAACCTGGGCGATATCTTCGCTGTCGGGAACGGTTGCACCAGAGTCAAGAAACTCTGACCAGGTTGTCCCGGTGAAAAGGTCAAGCCAGTACTTTCGTTCCATCTCCACCTCGTCCGGTGTATCCGCCATTCTCCTTCAAACCGGGCCGACCATCAAGCGCACCTTTCGCTGTTCGCGGGAACTTCAGATCGCACTCGTTAGGCCGAGAACGTGGGCACGCGTTGTTTCGACCGCAGGGTGATGAAAGTGCCCGTGAAACTTGGGATGATCTCGATTGCCCGGCCGAACAGACGTTGTGCCGGTATCGTGAATGCAGAAGTGTCGCTTAGGAAATCGCTCCAGCTGTCCGAAGCCATTTGACGCCGTACAATTGTGGAACCCCAAGACGATCAGGCAGCCGTCAGAAGGACATGGTAGAATCACAGACGAACGGAGCGAGGAGAACACGCGCTTGCAGCCGCCATCCTGAAACGCGGAGCGAGCCGTTGTTCGCTCTGAGGGGTCGGGTTCCCAGGGGCGAAAGCGGTAACACACGGCGCGGGGCTGCGGCCGAAGCGCAGGCCGTTCTGCAGAAGGAGAGAATCACACGGTGAGAGACAATCAAAGCAAGACAGAGCAACCAAACATCATCCTGATCAACTGTGATGACCTCGGCTATGGCGACTTGACCTGCTACGGATCTGGGCGCAATGACACGCCACACTTGGACCAACTGGCGGCGGAGGGAGTGCGGTTTACGGATTTCTATATGGCCTCCCCCGTGTGCTCTGCTTCGCGTGCAGCAATGCTGACCGGCTGCTATTCGCAGCGAGTCGGCTTTGCCGACTGTCAGGTTCTCTTCCCCGGACAGGCGCAGGGCCTCAATCCGAAGGAGTCAACCATTGCCAAGCAGTTGAAACAAGTCGGCTATGACACAAAGATCATTGGCAAATGGCACTGCGGTGATCAGCCGGAGTTCCTGCCGACCAACCACGGGTTTGACGAATACTTCGGAATTCCATTCAGCAATGACATGGGCCGGCAGTCGAATAACCTTGAGGGCCCCCCATTGCCGCTTCTTCGAAACGATGAAGTCATCCAGCAGCAACCGGATCAACGTGGCATTACGGAACGATATGTAGACGAGTCTCTGCAATTCATGCGCCGCGAACGAAAGAATCCCTTCTTTCTCTATCTGGCGCACATGTACGTCCATGTGCCGCTGTTCATTCCAAGACAGTTTCTCGACATCTCACGCAATGGCGCGTACGGCGGAGCCGTCGCCTGCATTGACTGGGCAATGGGCATGATTGAGGCGGAACTGCACCGATTGGGCATCCGGGACGAAACGCTGGTCATCTTCACTTCTGATAACGGTTCTCGGGCTCGGGATGAGGGCGGCAGCAACGCGCCGCTGCGTGGCACCAAAGCGCAAACCTGGGAGGGCGGACAAAGGGTCCCATGCATCATGCGCTGGCCGGGAAAGATCGCCGCAGGAACAATCTGCAATGGGATTGCCTCTTCCATCGACCTTTTTACCACCCTGGCCGAGCTCACCGGTGCGCCACTGCCGGCGGACACGCAGCTTGATAGTATCTCCCTCGTCGACACCCTCTTGGATGAGAAGCCTACCAGGCGGGATATCTTCGCCTACTATCGGGGCCCAAACCTGGAGGCTGTGCGTAAGGGCGACTGGAAACTGCACTTCTGCAAGGCCGACCAGGTGTCGTCGGAGCTCTACAACCTGCGCCATGATCTGGGCGAAACTAATGATGTCTATGACAAGTATCCTGAGATTGTCGCTGAAATCGAGGCGGCGGCCGAGGAGTTACGGTGTGCATTTGGTGATAGTCGACTGGATCGCGTGGGCGCAGAGATCCGCGAGGCGGGCCTGTGCAAGAATCCTAAACCACTAACCGAATACGACGAGGATCATCCCTACATGATCGCCTGTTACGATCTGGCCGACATGCCGACCATGTGCGGCTAAACAGAGACCAGGGAAAGAGTGGATCGCAGAACAAGGCGTTGCACAGCAATCCGCCTGAGGCGGACGCCTGAACGCGAACGTTATGGCGCAATGAGTTCAACCGCCGAGGGCGGGGTAGCGAGCCCGCCGTCTCTTACCTCCCCGTCGGAAATTTCTATCGTGTTGGCCGGCCTGGACAACGCGTCTGTCAACTCCTTGATAGCGACGCACAGGCCGCCCTTGCGATAGGGATTGGACGTCTCCCGGACGGTTCGGATGGGAGAGCCGTTGACCGCAACAGTGTCGGGGCCAAATCCCCTGGAGTCCAGGGAGTAGCTGACAGTCACCGGGCGCCGCTCGATCGTTGTCTCGCAGGTGAGTCCGAACAGCGAAGGCGGCAGAACCGGATCGAAGACAAATGAATCGTGGTGCCGGCGCAGTCCCAAGAGCCGGCTCCTGACCAGATTGAGAAAGATACCAGGCCCGCTCGAGTAGACGCGCCACCCCCCCGCAAAGTCCACCGTGCCATTCCTGACCCTGTCATACTCCTCTTGGGCCTGGTATCGATCATCGAACCGAGCGTCGGAGCTACTGAAGTAGCAGTTGCTCTGGCGGGGCAGGGCAGTAGCCACGGTTTCTGACAGCAGTACCGGATTGGAGACCTGCAGTGCGCGGTAGAACTCATCGGCCTTGCCAAGCTTGGCCATCGCCTGCGCGTACCGCAAGTTGGCATGCACGTACTGCATGCCGATTTCGCGTCCGAAGAACGACGCACTCTCGGCTCTCTGGAACAGTTTGCTCTCACCTCCGTCGTAGCGCGGCGGGGAGTCCAGTAGTCTTGCTCCGTCCGGCGCCAGCAGATGATCGCGTATCCGCTGGTAGTGCCGCTCGGCCTGGTCCGGAGTGAAGATGCCGCTGATGATCCCGCGAATGGATGGAAGCAGCCTGTGCCGGATGCCGGTCGTTCGGTCGGATGGATGGAAGAGGAGTTCACAGTGACCGGTTTCCCCGAACAGGCCGAAGCCGGCAACCAGGTCGTCCCCGACCAGATGGTTGTTGAAGTCGGCGGCTATCGCGTCGGCGAGGGCATTTGTGGCTGTCGCCTCGTGATCCCGTCCCGTTCTGTCACAGATCTCGCCGAAACGTCGCAGGTTCTCATACGACAGCTCGACGGTCCAGGGGCTGACCATGTTGCGAGCCTGTTCGGAGTCAACCGGTTGCAGGCTGTCGTTCCAGTCGCCGTGACCGTACGCGGCGAGGTGCGTGCCGGCAATGAATCCCTTCTGTATGCAGGCGATCTGTCTCCGAACGTGGTCCATCAGCAGCTCTGTCTCGTCGTCCGGCTCCGCGTAGGCGACGGGCTCATCGAGCAGGGCGTAGTCGGCGGTCGCCTCGATGTAGTCACACAGCGCCTTGAGCGGCCAGATGACCACGTCACTGTGGCTTGTGGACCGAGACTCGTACTTCGTCTGGTACCGATCAAAGAGGAACGCCTGGGGCCAATTGCCGGTTGTGCTGACCTGGTGCGAGTAGATCGTGATCACGGTTCTGCGCAAGTGGACCAGGGCGTTCTGAAAGAACCACGTGGTTGCGGCGTCCAGCCTGTCGGTCTCCGCCGGGTTCTCCGGCGACGCCAGACGTGGCAGGGCGGCCATGGCCTGCGTGACCGTCCGCATGTCGGGCGTGGAAGACGATTCGCGAGGGTCCAACTCCCCGGTGATGGTCAGGTTGTAGCGTTCTTGAGCCGGCATGAGGAAGCACAGCGCCTCTTCCGGACCCTCCCGGCGGTCTGAGTAGAGCAGCTCCGAACCGCCGATGCGGTCGACCCGGCCGTTGCACGAAATCTCGAGCCGGGCCAGGGGGAACAACTCCTGCAGGTCCGTACCCCTGCGGGGCCTGAGAACGACCGGTTCGTCACTGTCGGTCGGCGTTTCGACACCGACATTGGTGAGCTCCGGCTCGATATGGACGAGTGACGGATAGGCTTTCCCGCCGAACTCGACGGCCAGATGGGATGTGTTGTCCTGGTCGATCCCAAAGGTGACCTTCACGACCCCGTCGGCATTGGCGTAGTACCAGCCGGCACGGTCGAAGTCCATCCAGAAGGCCGAGGGCATGCCGAGGAGAAGCCAGTCATCGCCTTTGCGGAGGAAGATCCGAACGCCGCCGGCCCTCGCGAGGTTCCACTGGTTGCGGCATGCTCGCGAGATGAAGACGTTTCGGGTCGGGTTGCCCATTGAGTAGTGTGAGCAAAACACGCCGGTCATCCAGGTTGTGGCGGAGTGGTTGTTCTCCGCCGGGAACAGACTGACGCCGCCCCTGATTATTTGACCGTGGATCTTGTCCATCCTCCCTTCCTTGGCGCGGGTGACAATGTGACGAGATCGATCGGAGAAGAAGGAGAGAATACTGGTGCCGTCCCGTTCGACATTGGTCCATGCTCCGGAGAACCATTTGCTGAGAACGTCCTCGCCAGGTTGCTCGCACGGCAGGAATTGTGGGCGAGAGAAGAGGTGTCTCCGGGGCGAGAGCCGGGTCTGGGGCTGGTGTTTCCCGAATGCGGACAGCTCGGGAGTCCTGCAGATGTCCCCAACGTTGTTCTTGCCAGGATGGTGCGCCTCGAAAGTCGAGAAGAAGCTGGTTCTGTGCGAGTGGCCGGCCTGCAGCTTGATCCACTCCGTGAACAGGATGTGGCAACCGAACTCTCGTTGTCGTCTCCCGGAGATGGGATTCGGCTCGGTCAGTGCCTGGGGCACACCAGTCGCCTTGCCGGAGTACCCGTAGAAGTCCGAGCCATCGGTCTGGAATGCCTTGAGTCGCTCGGTACACCCTGACATGAGCCACGGCTTCCGATCGAGTAGTGACTGGCGGGTACATAGAAAGGTCCGCCCCGATTCGTCGGCGTATGCCTCGGTGTCCTGATACTGGCACGCGTAGTAGGGGGAGGCCTCAGCCAGGCGGACTGGAAGCAGCGCGAGATCAGTGAGGTAGACAAGGTCAAAGACGGCGGCGGCATCATCGGGCGCCGCAACATCGATCGTCCAGACCCACGTGCGGTCGGCATCGGTCTCGAGCCAGAGCACAAAGTCCAACTCGCCTACCGTACCTGCGACCTTCATGGCCTTTTCGTCGCGGTAGACCACGGAGCCATCGACATCGGCAAGCGGGTGAAACACAACCGCTTCTCCGTTGCGGACTCTGAGCCACACACCGCACAGCCCCGGCTCGTACCGAGTGCCCGTCTGGTTGGTGATCCTGATTCCGTCACAGGCAATCTCCTTGATTCGGCCTGCCGGATCGGATTCAATCACCAGGCCGCCGGCGGATCGGATTGTGTCGCGGGCACAGTTCTCTTCCATGGTCTCAACTCCTGTGAGGTGCGAGTAGTAGTCTCTCGGTGTCCGCGCCTCAGGCCCTCGCGGTTCTCGGTCTCAGAACTCCCTCTTCATGCATCTCGGCGGAGACGTATCTGCGGAGCAGCGCATTCTTCCACGATTCGAGTCGGAGATCGGTGTAGAGGTTGGTGGTCTGGTCAGGATCGTCGACCAGATTGTACAGCTCCCCGAGTTCCTCCGAATCGTACAGAATGAGCTTCCACCCGTCGTGTATGAAGGTCTTCTGCATGACGGAACCTTCGGTTGGGCGATTCTCGACGATTACCCACTCGCGATCTGCGCGGTTGGCATTCATCCAGCTCGACGTCTGATCGATGCCTTGAACCGAGTATGGCACCGCTACTCCCGCGGTCTTCAACACCGTGCGTCCAACGTCCACCAGACTCTGATACGCAGTGCTTCGTTGGCCCGGAGTCTGACACTCCGGGTGCCTGACGATCATAGGAACCTTCACGATGTCTTCGTACGCCGGGAGCCCTTTCCACCAGAGGCCGTGGTTTCCCAGGTAGTCACCATGATCGGAGGCGAATACGACGAGTGTGTTTTCCGCCAGACCGCTTGCCTCAACGTGGTCGAGAATCCTGCCAACGTGGTGATCCATCAGGCTGATCATGCCGTAGTACTCGCGCACGATCTCGCGATTTTCGCACTCGTCCACGTTCAGGAAGCAGTTGCTGGTCACCGGGTGCCAGTTCTTCTCGCCAAACTCGTCGGTGCCACCGGGTCTGTTTTCATACTCCATGGTCCTGTAGTAACGAGGCTTGGCGTCGTGTTCACCGGGTCGCAGGCCGTAGGTCGGGACGTCCGCGCCGTCGTACATGCTCGCCCACGGCTCGGGCACCATCCATGGATTGTGGGGGTCCTGGAAGCTCGACCAGATGAAGAACGGCTTCCCGTCCCCGGTGGCTGTTTTCAGTGCATCGATAGTCTTGTCCGCGGTCCAGCGAGAATTGTGATACTCCTCAGGCAACTCCCAGACGCCGTGATCGGCGTATTTGTTGTTGCCGAAGTAGGTCTCCGTCCGCACACCCTGCTCCCTGAGCCACGCACCGTAGTGCATGCCACAGGCGTGTTTCTCCACCGTGTGCCCGATGGCGAGTTGCACATGGTCGAACCCGTAGAATGGGCCATCCCAGCTCTCGAAATGGCACAGGTCGTGGATGTTGGGAGCCGCCTCGAAGCTTCCCGGATCAAGGCAGCTGCTGAAGTGTGCCTTGCCGATCAGAGCGGTCCGGTATCCCTGGGATGCGAGTAGTGCCGGCACCGTCGGGTAGTTTGACGGGAGGTTCGTGCCAATCGTGTAGCAGCCGTGTCGGGAGGGGTATTGGCCGGTCAGAATCGACACTCGTGCGGGGGTACAGGTGGGGCTGGGTGTGTAGGCGCGTGTGTACTGGATGCCTCCTTCGGCCAGCCGGTCCAGATTGGGCGTCTTGATCACGGGGTTGTCCCTTCCCAGGGTATCCCATCGCTGCTGATCGCTGGTGATGAGAAGTACGTTCAGTCGGTCGTCGGTTGCCATCGATTCCCTAGCTGAAGGTCCCGCAGCTGTCCCGGATGACGATCTGGGTCGGGATCGTCCTGCTGTGTGACTCCTTTTCTTTCTTGAGAGCGTTCACGACGGTCTGGGCGGCGATGACGCCCCACTCGTACGCCGGGTTCTTCACGGTGGAGAGCGAGGGGGTTATGTACTGGGCGAGCGGGATATCGTCAAAACCCATTATGGCGATATCCTCCGGTACGCGCAGGCCGGCTTCGCCGATCGCGTCCATCGCTCCGATGGCCATGTCGTCGTTGCTGCAGAAGACGCCGTCGATGTTCCTGTCTTTGTTCAGCAGGTTCCTCATGGCGTAGTACCCGCCCTGCCTCTGGTTGTACCCAATCTCGACGATCTCGTCGTCATAGGGGATGTCGTGTTGCTGCAGAGCTCGCTTGTACCCTACGAGTCTCATCCGGCTGTCGAAACTCTCGTTGCTGCCCGTGATGGCCGCCACTCGCGTCAGCTTGAGCCGGAGCATGTGCTCAACAGCCGAGAAGGCTCCGCCCTCGTTGTCCAACAGAACCGAATAGATGTTCTGATGGTCGATCTCGCGATCCAGCACGACG
>JBDHMQ010000175.1:0-4144 GCA_039656095.1 Gemmatimonadota bacterium
GATCCGTGGGGTCGGAGCCCGGTCCCGATTCGGTCTCGCTTTCGGTTGGGATGTCGGACGGGACGCGAGTGATCGTCGATTTTCGTGCTCCGGATCCAGGTCGCACGGTCCGTGTGCCGGTTCTCGTAACCACTCTTATGTCGGGTTCGGGATTGGCCGCGTGGCAAGCTTTCGAGGTGGAGTTGGCGCCGGAAGCCGACCCGATTGGTCCTCCGATTCAGCACCGTACCTGGGTTGAAGTTGTACCTACGGCCGCTGGTGGGGTCATCGTTTCACTTGATCCCGATTGGGAGCCCCATTATTTGCTCCCGGTCCTGAATCGGTCCGTGGCCGGCGGAGCACGGGCCTGGTTGAGGCTGGGTGAGGATCAGTGGGTACGATCAGGCACCGACCGAATGATCGTCGCAGACGATAGCCGTGTTCGTCGGGATGCCTCCCGCGCCCAGCTGCTCGTGGTCCAGGCGCCTCCCACCGGTCTTCCGTCCTGGTTGGTCGCCGTCATCGAGCGGCATCCAAGGGTGTTGTTCCTGGCCCGGGGCTCCGGTTCAGTGCCGGGGACGAGGATCCGGATCGGACCGCGCCAGACCGGGGAGTGGTATGTGGGTGGATCTCCTCCGGCGAGCCCCATAGCTGGATTCCTTCAGGCTACAGACTACCCGGCGCTTCCGCCTGCCAGCGCACTCTATGCTCTGACTGGTTTCGATTGGTCTCCGCTCGAAATACGCCGCAACCGATCTGGAGCACCACTACCCCCGATCGGGGTGCAGCGGCTGGGTTCGCGACGTCGGGCGGTCGTGGCGGTAGAGGGAATGTGGCGATGGGCCTCCCGGGCGGGCCCGTCACGGCAGGCGTACCGCGCAGTGTTCGCCGGCCTTGCAAGCTGGTTGTTGGAGGCACCCGATCGAAGTCCTGTTCTGCTTGAATCGACACGGCTTCTCGCCGACGAGCAGATCCGTTGGCGGGTTGCAAGTGAGGTGCGCGATCTCATTCTTGTCCTGCGTGATTCGACCGGGGCGATCGTCTGGTCCGACTCTCTGAGCCAACCGGACAGTCTTGTTGTCGGTCCCGGCGCATCGTCGGGGTCGAATCGCTACGAAGCTCGCGGTATCGTTGGCGGCGAGTCGTTTCGTACGGGTCGTCCGTTCGAGGTAGTGGGTTCCGAGCGGGAACTCGGAGCACGCCAGCTGGGGCCACTCCTGGAAGGTGCAGGCACGGGAACCAATTCTCTGTCCACTGGTGCTGACAGGCCGATCTGGCCGTTCGTGTTGGCTGCGCTATTGTTCTGTGCGGAGTGGTTCTGGCGCCGACGCATCGGGTTGCGCTGAGCCACCAGGAATACGGGACAGGAACTCAATGTGACGAGGGATGAATGACGGACCGATTCCGCCCAGCATCGGACGGCCGGAAAAAATCGTTCTGGCGACGGATCCTGGACCTGTCACTGACGGATGTGTCCGTACTCGTTCGTGGCATCGATGAGGACACGATCGAAGAACTGGAGCAAGTTCTGCTGGAGGCGGACTTCGGGCTCGACGCGACCGTTGCTCTCATTGAAGAACTGCAGCAGGCCGCGCGACGTGGATCGGTGCGCACAGAGGATGAGCTGCGGCAACTGTTGGCCGATCGAATTCGCCTGATGCTCGACGTTTCAGGCCCGCGAGCCGAAATCCAGGTTACCGATCGTCCGTTGGTCGTCCTTCTTGTCGGAGTGAATGGAGCGGGGAAAACAACGACGGCTGCTCGTCTTGCACGGCGAGCGCTGGACTCAGGAGAAACAGTTCTGCTTGCTGCTACGGATACGTTCCGAAGTGCAGCCCAGGAGCAACTTCAGGTGTGGGCTGATCGACTGGGTACGGGCTTCGTCGGTGGAACGGCAGGTGGTGATCCCGCGGCGGTCGCATTTGATGCAGCGGAAGCTGCCCTGGCACGGGGGGTCGATCGATTGATTGTGGACACGGCCGGGCGGCTCCATACACAACAGGGTCTGATGGACGAGCTGCGAAAAATAGACAGGGTACTTGGACGCGTGATCCCCGGCGCTCCGCATAAACGGTGGCTGGTGGTCGATGCTACGGCTGGCCAGAACGTCCTCAGCCAGGCGCGCGATTTCGGAGCAGCCGTCGAGCTCGACGGCCTGGTGCTGGCAAAGTTCGATAGCTCGGGCAGAGGTGGCACTGTTGTCGCCGTGGCACGCGAGCTTGGTCTTCCGGTCCGCTACCTCGGTCTGGGCGAGGCGGCCGCGGATCTGGAAAGTTTCGAGTCGGATCGCTACCTGGAAAAGCTTCTAAGCTGAAATGAGCTCACACGCGAAGCTTGCAGACTCGGCTCAGTATCTCAAAGGGGTTGGCCCAAGACGGGCCGAGCGCCTGGCGAAGCTCGGGATCCACACGACGCGCGACTTGCTTTACCACGTGCCTCACAGGTACGAGGACGCGACCACGGTGTCTCCGGCAGGGCGGCTCCGTCCAGGTGATGATGCGACAGTGATCGGGCGGGTCATCTCGAAGGGTGTACTCCCGACACGCAAGAAACTTCGAATCTTCAGGGCGGTGTTGCGCGACGCCTCCGGCGTTATCGAATGCGCCTGGCCTGGCCAACCCTGGCTCGACCGTCAGATCCGTCGTGGCGATCTCCTGCTGGTTACCGGATCGGTTGGCTTCTTTCACGGCCCACAGCTGCGGCCGCGCGAGTTCACCGTACTGGAATCGGATGGTGAAGCGGAGACTATGCCTGCGGGGGGACTCGTGTTCCCCGTCTATTCGGCCACCGAGGGTCTGGGCCACAAGCAGATCCGGACGATCGTTGAAGCGAACCTGGACAATCTCCTGCCCGAGCTGGCGGACGCAGAGCTGTTTCCCGACGACTGGCGCTCGGATCTCTCGCTACCACCGCTCGATCAGGCGATCAGCGATCTTCACCGTCCGAATTCGCTGGCGGTTATCGAACCAGCTCGCCGGAGACTGGCCTATGAGGAACTGTTCTTCTTGCAGCTACTGCATGCTCGAGCACGGCAGGCTTTGAGCAAGGAGCCTGGAACGGCCATGGCTGCAGCCCCGCGGCTCTCGGAGAGCATGCTCGGCAGGCTGCCGTTCGATCTGACAGATGCCCAGAATCGAGTGTGGGGGGAGGTGTCCTCCGACATGGCCAGACAGGATCGCATGTACCGCCTGCTACATGGCGACGTAGGCAGCGGAAAGACTGTCATCGCAGCAGCAGCGATGCTGAAGGCAATCGAAAACGGTACGCAGGCCATAATTATGGCGCCGACGGAGCTGCTAGCCGAGCAACACATGACCACGTTGGCAGGTTGGTTCGAGCCGCTGGGAATCACCCTCGAGCTGCTTACCGGGAACGTCACGGGCGCGGAACGGACCAGGGTGCTGGCAGGACTCAAGGATGGCTCGATTCGGGCCGTCGTGGGGACGCAGGCATTGATTCAGGAGGGAGTGGAGTTTGACTCCGCTGGTCTCACCGTCATCGACGAACTCCACCGGTTTGGGGTCGATCAGCGTAGGGCGCTGGTCGAGACCTGGGGGGCACCGCACGTTCTTGTCATGTCGGCTACGCCCATTCCGCGTTCACTGGCACTAGCTCTGTATGGCGACCTGGATGTCAGCCAATTGGACGAAATGCCTCCCGGTCGGTTGCCCGTTATCACTGGTGTCAGGCCTTACGAGGCACGGTCCGCTGCCCTGGATTGGCTCGAGGCACGACTGGCGGAAGGTCGGCAGGCCTATGTCGTATATCCGCTGATTGAGGAATCGGAGATGGTGGATGCGGGGGCAGCTACCGCGGGCCGGGACGAGCTGGCCGCGCGATTCCCCGGTCGGACTGTCGAGCTGATTCACGGCCAACTGTCTACGGCGGACAAGGACGCAGTGATGCGGCGCTTCCTGACTGGCGATGTCGACGTGCTGGTCGCGACAACGGTCATCGAGGTCGGAATCGACGTGCCCAATGCTACGGTGATGTTCATTGAGCACGCGGAGAGATTTGGTCTGGCGCAGCTGCATCAGCTCCGCGGAAGGGTTGGACGAGGAGCCGAGCAGAGTTGGTGCGTCGCCTTCTATGCCGGGGAGGAGCCACCAGAAAGGTTGGCGCCGTTTGCAGCCACAACGGACGGCTTCCGAATTGCCATAGAAGA
>JBDHMQ010000176.1:0-6227 GCA_039656095.1 Gemmatimonadota bacterium
GATGACGACGAAAAGTTGTCTGCAGACCAGAAACGGGAACACGTCCAGGATCTCGAACGGGAGTATGCGGAGAAGTCCGAGCGAATCCACATCATCCATCAGCTCGTCAAGGCTCATGCACTGTACGAGCGTGATGTCGAGTATGTCGTCGAGGCCGGCGAGGTCCTGATCGTCGACGAGTTCACCGGCCGCAAGATGACCGGACGCCGTTGGAGCGACGGCCTGCATCAGGCCGTCGAAGCAAAAGAGAATGTCAGTGTGCGCGGCGAGACGCAGACCCTCGCCACTGTGACGATTCAGAATTTCTTTCGCATGTATGACAAGCTGTCCGGTATGACCGGTACGGCCGAGACTGAAGAGACCGAATTCCATGAGATCTACGGCCTGGATGTGGTCGTGATCCCTACGAATCGACCGATCCGCAGGATGGACAATGACGACCTGCTGTACCGAACAAAGAGAGAAAAATACGCTGCTCTGCTTGATGAGATCGAGCGTATGCATAGTCGAGGACTGCCGATTCTGGTAGGTACGACGAGCGTGGACGTGTCGGAAACGGTGGCTCGAATGCTGAAACGCCGCGGACTCGCCCATGAGATCCTCAATGCGAAGCAGCATGAGCGCGAGGCAGACATCGTGGCTCAAGCAGGCCAGCCTGGTGCCATCACGATCGCAACGAACATGGCTGGTCGAGGTACCGATATTAAGCTTGGCGCGGGAGTCGTTAAGTGCGGTGTTTGCGGTATTCAGTCGAACATCGCCGCGTTCGGACAGTTGGATGAGGAGCCCGATCTTTCACAGGATCAGGTAGAGACACTGGGCTGCTACAGCGATACACCGTGTGGCCTGCAGATCCTGGGGACCGAGCGGCACGAATCACGACGTATCGACCGTCAGCTTCGAGGCCGATCGGGTCGCCAGGGCGATCCGGGGTCGAGCAAGTTCTTCATGTCCCTCGAAGATGACCTGATGCGCCTGTTCGCGACGGACAGAGTGGCGAGTGTGATGGACAAGCTTGGCGCTGAAGACGGAGAGGTCATTACGCATCCGTGGATGACCAAGGCCATCGAGAAGGCCCAGCGCCGGGTTGAGTTGCAGAACTTCCAGGCCCGGAAACGTTTGCTCGAGTACGACGACGTGATGAATCAGCAGCGTGAGGTCGTTTACGACTTGCGCCTGTTCGCGTTGGAAGGTGGAGAGGACCTGAAGGGCGAAGTCTGGGAGATGATCGAAGCATCCGTTGGGAGTGATTTCGAACAGGTCATTGCTGCCGGGAGCCTGTCCGATGATTGGGATCTCGACGCACTGCGCGAAAAAATCCTCCTCAACTACTTCCTCCTTCCCACGTTTCTGGACGTATCGGATCTGGAACCGATCGATTATCCATGGTCGACTACGGAAGAGCTCGAGACTGCTCTGATCGGATTCGTCCACGATGCCTACCATGCGAAGTTGGAGTCTTTTGGGGAGGCATGGGAGCAGGTCCTGAGCTTCATCACACTGTCCGTGATCGACGGAAAGTGGAAGGACCACCTCTATGATCTGGATCTTCTTCGCGATTCGATTCGCTACCGTGCATACGGACAGAAAGACCCTCTTGTCGAGTACAAGGGGGAAGCGTTCGAAGCCTTTGTGGATCTGATGGAAGACATGCGGCAGACGATGGCCAATCGCCTGTTCCGAGCTCAGCTGGAACAGCCGAGAGCCATGCGGGCACAGCGTGTCACCAGGATGAGTGGCCCTTCAGATGCTCCGAGTACCGGCGTAAGGGGTGGTCCTGCGCCTGCCGGGGCCATCGGGGGAGCGGCTGCACGTCCCGAGGCGAGCCCGACCGGCATTGCGGCGACCGCGCAGGGGCAGGGGTCGGTGGTGGCCGGCGGATTGACCGCGTCAAACGATCCAGGTTTTGCAGACGTCGGCCGCAACGACCCATGCCCGTGTGGCAGTGGTAAGAAATTCAAGAAGTGTCACGGTTCGGCCGTTTGAGTAGACAGGGGCGATTGAATGTCTGAACCCCACTGTGGAGGACAGATGCGTACTTTCGCGATTGTTGGTGGCTTTCTTCCGTTGGTCTTTGCGGCAGCAGTACTCGTGCCGGAGTCGGAGATAGAAATGAAAAAACTCACCCCGGTCCTGCAGGTAGATTCGATAGAGCCCGTACTGTCGTTCTGGGAGGACAGACTCGGATTCGAGCGGACGATGGCCGTTCCGGGAGAGACGGGCCTCGCCTTCGTGGCTTTCAGGCAGGGTGCCGTCGAAATTATGTATCAAACACGGGCCAGCGGCGGATTGAGGTGGATGACATTGACGCCGTTGAAGGTATGCTCGAGGGGGCGGACATCCTTCTGCCACGCCATGAGACTTTCTATGGGTCGACGGAAATCACTGTGCGTGAGCCCGGCGGCAACCTGGTGACGTTCGCGGAGATGAGTTCTGATTAGCCTGCCAGGTCTCATTCCTTGCCTCGGTAGCCGACGGCGTCGATCTTTCCCCGCAATATGAACCAACCAACGGGAACGATTCTTCACCAACTTCGCCAGCGCAAACTATTTCAGATTCTCCTGTTGTATCTGGGCGTTGGCTGGGGCCTGGCGCAGGTAGCCGAATTCGCCGTCGACAACTATGACCTGTCGCGCAGGGTCATCGACGTCACCCTCTTCCTGATCATTCTCGGAATCCCCGCAGTTGGTGTCATCGGCTGGTACCATGGCGAAAAGGGCCACCAGCGAGTGCAGCGGGCCGAAGCCCTGATACTCAGCTTGCTGTTGGTGATGGCGGGAGTCGGGACGTACCGGATCGGTACAGCTGACCCCGCTGTCGAACGAGATCTAACGGCCGTCGTGGATCTTGGGAGCCGCTCCGTAGCCGTCATGCCGTTTAGAAACCGCCTTAATGATCCAGACATGGAGTGGCTGAGCACCGGAGCCTCGGAGTTGCTGACTACGGGGCTTGCCGGGCTATCTGCGATTCGGGTCGTATCAGGCCATCGCCTCTATGACTTGCTGCGCCAGGAGGGCCATGCGGATGCCACGGAAATCCCAGAGGCCCTGGCGACGCGCCTGACGCGAAAGGCGGGAGCACGTTTCATGGTCGACGGCTCAATCCTGGGACGCGAGGGCGATCTCGTAATGACTGCCGACCTCGTCAACGTGGAAACGGGCAATATCGAGGCGTCGTCTCGAGTAAGAGGAGCCGACGTGTTCGCCCTCGTCGATAGCATAGCAGCTGATCTATCGGCTCAAATCGCTGGAGAGTTCGTCGAACCCACGGAAATGGTTTCCGTAGCATCGTTCACGACACGGAATCCAGATGCCTATCGCGAGTATTTGCTTGGCCTGCAGGCCGAACGACGCTTCCATTCGGTCGAGGCTATGGAGCTTTTCCAAAGCGCCGTACAGTTTGACTCCACGTTCGCACTGGCCCACATCCGGCTGTCGAATCTAGCCATGAACAACCAGCAGATATCCATGGGCATTCAGGCGCTGCAGTCTGCGCAAACCTATCGAGACCAGGCTCCCGAGCGGGATCAGATGTTCCTGGACGCGATTGTTGCTCATGTCGTCAGCGGTGATGATGACGAGTCGCGACGAGTCCTGACCCGACTCATCGAGCAGTATCCGGATGATAAAGAAGCCAGGGTACTCCTCACACAGACCTTCGCATCGGGTAGTGCCGAGCGGGGCCGGTTGCTCGAGGAAACGATCATGCTGGATCCGCTAGCCGGTAGCGCAATCAACGAACTCGCCTACTTCCGAGCTCGTGAGGGCGAATTCGCAGCAGCCGATTCACTCATTAATCGCTATGCGGAATTGGAGCCGGATGAGCCGAATCCGTTGGATTCGCGTGGCGAGATATTAATGATGGCCGGCCGCCAGGAAGAAGCTCGGGACGCGTTTCGAACAGCGCTCGCATTGCGACCGGATTTCTTCCTATCGCTTGAGCACCTGGCCAGATCGTGGGTCGCTGACAGGAAATATGCGGAGGGAACGCAGGAGCTTGAGCAGTTCATTCAAGATTCGGAACCGCGAGCCGCGCTTGGCGCGTATACGGCACTGGCAATGTTGCTTACGACCGAGGGCAAGCTTAGCGAGGCGCTTGACGCGCTGGAGACAGCGAATACTCAGGCCGCCGAGTTGGGAATTAGCAGTGTCGAGGTCACGGCTCTGGTGTCCCAGCTTCCGTTTCTGCTCGCTTTTCAGGATTGGGACCGGCTTGCCGTTCAGTCGCGTGCGCTGACTGCGATAGATCCTTTGAATCCGTTCCCAGCCTTGATTCATGTCATCGGGCTCGCCGAGAGGGGTCGTCTGGTAGAGGCAAAGGATTCCAGTATGGCGATTCTCGCGGGCATGGATACAATGCCCCAAGGCACTGAGTTCCGCGGCCGCGTGACGGCAAACTTGGACCGGGATCTACAATTTTACGCAGGAGATTTCGAAGCGACGGTGACGAGCGCCGAACTAGCTCGCAAACAGGGGGGCATGCCGGAATTCGGTAATTTTTCCGAGGTCAGAGCCTACCTTGCGCTGGGTCGATACCAAGAGGCCCTGGACGCATTGAGATATGCCGGGGGCATCAACCTGACGACAGATTTCTTGATCAGAAAACACCGGACATATTATGCAGCGCGGGCCTACGAGGGCCTGGCCGACACGACGAAGGCCGTGGAATTTTACGAAGGGCTGCTTCGTGAGAATTGGGGTAGGGCGATCGAAGATATCCCCCTCCTTGCCGACGCCAACGACAGATTAGATGCGCTACGTGAGGCGGACTAAGCTCTCGCGAATAAACTTTGATTGGAGGATGGGATGTTGGGACGGGGTATTCGGGCCGGACTTCTGGTGCTTGCTATATTCATGGCGGGGTCTAGCGCAGACTTGAAGGCGCAGGAGGCAACCACAAATCCGGATGCGCGAGTCGCGTCAGTCGTTGCCAGTAGTGACACGGTGTACGTGGCTGTAGGTGAGAAGGCACCGCTGACTTTTACTGCGCTCGATGCCGACGGAAATCCTGTTCCCGATGCATATCTTGGTGTCTACATCGGCGGCGCTGTGGCTGGGTATGATACGGACAGCGGGGAGGTAGTCGGTCTCGCCCCGGGCCTGAGCAGCGTGACCGTACGAGTTCGTCTTCCCAACGATCAGGCGATCGGTTTTTCGGATACCTATGGTGGGGCGACGCTCGTCGTCACGCAGGCCTTAGCCACCGATATCGAACTCAGTGAACTTCCTCGGCGCTACTTCGTCGGCATGACGTACCATATAGATGCGCGCGCACTGGCATCGGGACGTGAACTGGAAGGGGCCGAACTCCAATGGACTTCGTCGGACCCTGATGTCATCGAAGTGTGGACCGGCGGAATCATGGAGACTGGGAAACCCGGATTCGCAATCGTATCCGTCGAGTCTGTTGAGTCTGGGATCGCTCGACGACGGTTCGAGGTCACCGTGTTACCCAGCCCGGTCACAGAGATCAGCCTCGGATCCATATCTCGCGAGGGAAGGGTCGGTGATGTCGTTCGGTTCGAGGCTAACGTGGTCAACTCGAGTGGTGAATTTGTTGCGGATGCTCCCGTGCTCTGGTCGGTCGCAAACCTCGATAACCAGCCGTTCGATGCCATGTGGCGCGAAACGGAAGGATCGCACACTGGCGTGTTCGTTCCGAACGAGCCCGGGCGATATAGAATCACCGCCAACGTCGGCACTCATCGCGCCCATTCTGAGTTGACCATCGTGCCGCGACCAGATCGGCGCACGATTACGAGCATCGCACACGGCGTGGTGCCCAGGGGCCAGTCCACAACTGATTTATGGGTATTTCATGGCCTGGATGGTCGTGACTATGTATACACCGGCACCTACTCCGGAAACCTCGTTTATGTGTGGGATGTGACAGAGCCGTCCACACCGACAATCGTCGACTCCGTGAGCTTTGACGGTCGTCGTGTGAATGATGTGAAGATCAATTCGGCCCGGACGATTGCCATCGTGACGAGTGAGCACGCAGCGAACAGACGTAATGGCCTTACGGTGCTCGATATTTCTGAGCCGGCGCATCCCAGGCGTCTGTCGCACTACGCTGAGGGGCTGACGGGAGGCGTTCATAATACGTGGATCGTTGGGGACCTCGTCTATGCCGTGCACTACGGGACGAGGGCCCTGCACATCATCGACATCTCCGATCCCGAATCACCCGCCGAAGTCGGTCGCTGGCAACTTGAAAACTCAGAT
>JBDHMQ010000177.1:0-4084 GCA_039656095.1 Gemmatimonadota bacterium
GGCCCGACAACGTTCTGCCGACCGCCAATGCGGGTCCGGACCAGGGGGTCACGGACAATGACGGCAACGGCAGCGAGATGATCTCGCTCGACGGGTCCGCCAGTTCGGACTCCGACGGCACGATCGATAGTTGGGTGTGGACCGAGGGCGCTACTCCGCTCGCGACCGGCGTGACACCAGCAGCCATGGCCTTCACGGTGGCTGGTTCCCCTCATACCGTCACGCTGACGGTTACGGACGATCGCGGCGGCACCCACACCGACGATGTGATCATCACGGTGGCTCCGCAGCCGATTTTGATCTCATTCGCAGCAGATGTCCTGCCTTACTTCCTCATGTCGGGGGACGGTAAGTGCGTGGATTGTCACGGCGGTACTAGGGGGGTGAGTCTCGACACCTGGGACAATTGGATGCTGGACGGAGACAATGGTCCGCTCGTGGTTCCAGGGAATTCAGCTGACGGCTCAGCTATTCTCGTTCCCCAGATGGAGGGCGGTCACATGGGTGCACCCCACGGTACCAACATCATCCAGGTTGTCAAAGACTGGATCGATAAGGGAGCACTCAACAACTAACCGGCACAGCTAGTTTAGCAAGCGCCATAACAAAGAGGGCGGTCCATTCCAGGGCCGCCCTCTTCACTGTGTAGACGGTTTAGACCGCGCCCCTACCTGCCCTCTTCATACTCCGTCATGTACAGGGTCAGTCTACCTACTTTTGTCCGCGTTTCGATCTGTACAAGAATGCGCCGCTCATCATCGGTAACGTACAGCCGGGCCCCCGCTTCCTTTCGAAACACCGACAGCGCTGGAATAACGGGTTCGATGACAATGGTCTCGAAACGGCCGGCAGGCACGCGCACCTTTTGGCGTCCCACAACGCGGAAACTGATCGGGTTGCCGTCGGCCTTGAAGTAATGGTCAAACTCGTACGTGGCCCCCTGCTCAAGGGGCAATCTCCGCATCATGTAGAGGGCCGCAACCTCGTCCAACACATCCTCGTCAAAGTCATACCGCCGACGTCCACCAGGCGCGTCCGAATCGCGTCTTTCGAATGCCAGTGATCGAAAGGGTTGGGGCGCAATCCAACTGACCAGACGATCCTCAAACTTGAGCATCGCGGCACCGATTTGTACGTCGAGCGCCGCCCGATAGACTGGAGTGTTTCCCAGGTCTTCCACCGCTTCAACAGCCATGAACGCCCGTCCGAGGTGTAGACGTCCGAGCTTCACTCCGTACTCGATACGCTCGCCAAGAACCATAGCTTTGCTCCCAATATCAGCCGGTATCGGCGTCGGCTGGGCCTCGATGGTCCCAGCGCTAACAAGGCTGCAAATGAAGGCGAAGGTGACGCTGCTTGTGAGATATTTCGTTGGCATGGCGCCCCAAACTACGCCACGATCGATTCTCCCGCTGTCGCAAGGCAGGGTGAGGCATATGGCAAGCAAAGAGCCCCCGCCGGATGGCGAGGGCTCCTCAGGGCGGTGTTCTTACTCGTCGGCTGGCGGCGAGTAAGGTTGCATTTGTGGAGGCCCTGCCCGTTGACGAACTCCTGGATCCAGACATCAGCTCGGCTCTATACCAGGGGAACGAAACGGACAGCCTCAAGCTGTCGACGCTTGAATCGGTCCGATGTGACACGTTCAATATTCAGCAGCGTCTGCTGCGCCGAGTCACCTACCGGGATGACCAGCCGACCACCAACTCGCAACTGCTGGAGCAATGCATCGGGAACCGTACTGGTCGCCGCGGCGACTACGATCGCGTCATACGGGGCGAATTCAGGCCAGCCCAGGCGTCCATCGCCATGCCGAGCCGAAATATTGTCATAGCCGAGTTCTGAAAAGCGCAGAACGGCCGTCTCGGTCAGTGATCCATGGCGCTCGATCGTGTACACATGGTCCGCAATGCGTGAGAGTACGGCCGCTGCGTAACCGGATCCCGTACCGACGTCCAGCACACGCTCCCCTCCCTGAAGCCCGAGCGCTGCGATCATCAGGCCCACGATATACGGCTGAGAAATCGTCTGTCCGCCAGGAATCGGTAGCGGAGCGTCGTCGTAGGCGCTCTCCCGGAAACGATCCGGAACGAAGCGCTCGCGGGGGACTTCGCTCATTGCCGCCAGAACGAACTGATCGTGAATTCCCCGCCCTGCAATATCGCGCTTCACCATGCGGGTTCGGAGCGCTGTGAAGTCCGTGTTCGTGTGCTGCATAACGGTGCTCCAGTGCGGTATCCTATCTAGTCTGAATCTACCACATCGGGAGCTCGTGCACCCGCTATGCGACCGCGTGCGCCAGGCACTATTATTCACCCGTACGCGGATGCAACCACCACAAGCCGAGCGAGCTCGAGCCGTGTTCAATCTGGCGCCATCGGATCTTACCAACCTGGCCATCGCCGTAGGCCTCGGACTCATCGTAGGCATGCAGCGCGAGTGGGTCGAAGAAGAAGTGGCAGGGGCCCGGACATTCGCCATCATCACGCTGTTCGGAACACTGTCAGCCATGCTGGCGCTGGAATTCGGCGGCTGGATCATTGCTCTTGCCATCGTGGCGGTGGCCGGAACTCTGCTAATGGGCAACGTGGTCTTGCTCGGCGATAGTGAGACGAGCGCAGGAATGACAACCGAGGTCGCTGCGATGGCAATGTTCGCCGTCGGCGCCCTGCTCCCGCTGGGCCACACATCGACCGCTATCGTCGCGGGCGGTGTCATCGCACTGCTGCTCCAGTGGAAGAAGCCGCTACACGCGTTCGCCCGGAAGCTCAGCCAGGGAGACATCCAGGCTGCCATGCGGCTCGTTCTGATCGGCCTGGTGATCCTGCCGATCCTGCCGGACCGCGGTTACGGACCCTACCAGGTCATCAATCCGCACCAGATCTGGTTGATGGTCGTGTTGATCGTCGGAATCAGCCTGGCGGCACACCTCGCCCATCTCGTCCTCGGCGAGCGTGTCGGGACCGTCCTGGCAGGTGTCCTCGGCGGACTGATATCGAGCACGGCCACGACTGTGGGCTATGCCCGCCAGACCCGTGTTCAACCAAGAATCTCGGGCGTGGCGGCGGTCGTCATCGTCATCGCATCAACCGTTGTGATTGCCCGTGTACTCCTGGAAATCGCGATCGTCGCACCGGAATTGCTCAGAGCGACAGCACCCCCGCTCGTCGCGCTGGGCCTGATCATGGCTGTTCTGTCGATTGCAGCTTTTCGCTTCATGTCCCACGAACTGGGCGAGCGCCCCGACCGTGATCCACCGTCGAACCTGCGAGCGGCGATCGTATTCGGGCTGCTGTATGGTGCGGTGTTATTCGCGGTCGCCGCGGCCAAGGAACGGTTCGGGGACGCCGGACTCTATACCGTCGCTGCGTTGTCCGGACTGACGGACATGGACGCGATTACACTATCAACGGCACATATGATGAAGTCGGGCCGGATTGGGGTGGAGATTGGCTGGCGGCTCATCATGGTTGGAGCGGTGTCGAATCTGGTGTTCAAGGCTGCCGCAGTGGCTGTACTCGGATCGCGCCGGTTAACGGGCCGGATTGCCCTGCTGTTCGGACTCACTGTGGGTGGAGCTACTCTGTTGTTTTTCTTCTGGCCCTGATCGCCTGCTCAGTCTTGTTCGACGATCCATTCGCGGGCTGTCGCACGTTCTTCTGGAGGGAATGCCCGAACCTCGACACCGATGAGGAGCTTGTCTTCGAACCTGGCCAGAGTATGCAGCCATGGTTGATCGGCCACGATGGCTAAGCGGTCGAAGCGCGGAACGTCACCGATGTGGCGGAGTCCATACAGCACGTCCTTCAGCATCGCGCCGATTGTCACCCCATCCATGTCCTCGGCTTCGAGATAGCATCGGACGTCGCCCGGCCGGCTCAAACGCTCGTCCAGCGTAGCCATAGCAACTGCAATGTCGTCCGAAACGAGTTTGCCTTCTACGCGGACGGCCCAGATGTCTTCGTTTCCAAGATCAAGAAACTGCAGCATGGGTGTCTCCAAAAGGCAGTGAGTGGAGTTTTTCAGACCTGAATGCAGTATATTATGTAGTGAGTCTCTTCGCCGTCCGTTGCCATGCCCTGCCACA
>JBDHMQ010000178.1:0-4083 GCA_039656095.1 Gemmatimonadota bacterium
AGCTCGGGACCACCGCTGTGGGCGATTTTTCCGTCGAGCATTACGTGCACGAAGTCCGGCTTCATGTATTCCAGAATCCGCTTGTAATGCGTGATCAGGAGCATCCCCATCGAATTGTCCGAGACGCGCAATGCATTAACGCTCTCGGAGACAATGCGCAGGGCATCGATGTCCAGGCCGCTGTCCGTCTCGTCTAGAACCGCCATCGTGGGCTCCAGCATGGCCATCTGGAGGATCTCGTTGCGCTTCTTCTCGCCGCCGCTGAATCCGTCGTTGACATGACGTGCCGCGAAGCTCTTATCCATCTTGAGCATGGCCAGCTTCTCGTAGAGACCCTTCTGGAAATCCAACACACCGACATTTCCCTGCTCCTCGCTCCGCCGTGCATTGATCGCGGTACGCAAGAAGTTCGAAATCGATACGCCGGGAATTTCCGCGGGATACTGGAAGGCGAGAAAAATGCCTGCCCTGCTGCGCTCATCAGGCGACATGTCGAGGATATTCTCCCCATCGAGCAGGATTTCGCCCTCGGTAACTTCATAGCTCGGATGTCCGGCGATGACCTTGGCAAGCGTGCTCTTTCCTGAACCATTGGGGCCCATGAGCGCGTGCATTTCCCCCGGACGGATGACGAGATCGACGCCTTTGAGGATGTCGACTCCATCGTCTGCGACGCGGGCGTGCACTCCGCGGACTTCGAGTAAATATTCAGACATACAGCTGTAACTCCAGTGGGCTTCGCAGTGTCAGGTGAACGTCCGGGGCAAATGGATTCTGCGGCGTACGAGCCCCGAAACGGCCCCAATAGTACGCTAGTTGAGACCCATTATCAAGTAGAAAGATCCGATATTCACGCCAGCTACGCGCGTTTGGCGTCCGGCTATTGCCCGGACACGTCCAGGGTATCAAGCTCACGCGATCCAGGCTGCGCTGAGAACCAGGAACTCGAAGACACCGATACGGATGAGAGCCGCATACTTCAGCCGTCACGGCGGGCCAGAGGTCATGGAAGTCGGAGAGGCACCCGAACCGGTTGTTACGGCCGGATCGGTTGTCGTGCGGGTGAAGGCGGTAAGCCTGAACCATCTGGACCTGTGGGTGCGTCGGGGAATTCCGGGTTTGAGTCTCGAGATGCCTCATATAGGTGGTTCGGATGCGGCCGGTACGATCGAATCCGTCGGACCGGGGGTGGAATCCTGGTCTCCCGGTGACAGGGTCGTGATTAACGCTGCCCTGTCGTGTGGCAATTGCGAGTTCTGTCAGCGCGGTGATGAGGCTTTGTGTATCGAACTACATGTGCTCGGCGAGCACGTCAGGGGTGCGGCTGCAGAGCTGGTGTGTGTTCCGGCACAGAACCTGTTCCGGATCCCCGATTCATTCGAGTTTGAGGCAGCTGCCGCCTCATCGCTTGTTTTCCAGACTGCATGGCGGGCTCTGACTGCACGTGGGAGACTGAGCTCCGGCGAAACGTTGCTGGTGACGGGAGCAACGGGCGGTGTCGCTACTGCGGGCGTACAGATCGGCCGGCATCTGGGTGCTCGAGTGATCGCCGTCACATCGGGCACTCTCAATGCATCCTGGGTCAAGGATCTGGGTGCGGACGTAGCCATTGATCGCCTGTCAGAGGATGTAGATGCGCGGATTCGCGAAGAAACGGAAGGTCGCGGGGTTGATGTCGTGCTGGATAGTGTGGGAGAGCAGATGTGGAAGACCGTCACGCGTGCTGCCGGAATCGACGCCAGGATCGTGATTTACGGTGCAACAACAGGGTCTGACGTGCGACTCCATCTGACGCACGTATTCTGGAAGCAGATCACTGTAACGGGCTCGACCTTGTCCTCGCGGCGTGAATTCGGCGAGGTAATGACCCTGGTTTCGGAGGGCGTGCTGCGACCGGTGATCGACCAGGTCATGCCCCTCGAACAGATACGCGAGGCTCACGAGCGACTGGAGGCTGCAGACGTGCGTGGTAAGCTGGTGTTGACGCCTTGAGACAGTGCGGATGGTTGAGTGTCGCACTGGTGCTTCTGGTGATCGGCACCGTCACCGGCGCGTGTGCACCTGCTGAGCCGGAGTCCACACAGGAGCTAGCGGTCGATACGGTGCCTGTCGGCGAGGATTCGCGCCTCCCGGATGGGCCAGGGGAAAATCCCGAAGATCCGTTCCTTGGGTTTGACCTGGACCGAACCGTTGCGGCAACAACAGAACAGCGGGAAGTACTACTACGCATGGTTAACGAAGGACTCGAAGATGTTCTGGTGTTCGCGGATGCCGGCGCCGGAGAGGTCAGGGTTGACTCGATATCCGCCGGTGACTGGACACGCGTCGTCCTGGTGACACGAGCGCCGGCGGTCACCCTGAGATCCACCGACCTGAGGGGCAGGACCGTGCGTATCGTTGAGATTCCAGTAGGCGCCGATAGCATCCGACAGGTAATCGTGAGCGCTCAGTGATCTCAGGTCGCTGTGTAGGCTGATCTCCACAGTGCCAGTATGGCCAGCGAGGCGTGTCG
This sequence comes from Gemmatimonadota bacterium, assembly GCA_039656095.1. Taxonomy (GTDB): domain Bacteria; phylum Gemmatimonadota; class Gemmatimonadetes; order Palauibacterales; family Palauibacteraceae; genus JARFPW01. The sequence goes on from JBDHMQ010000178.1 coordinate 2,513, forward strand.
GAGCGCTATGTGGTTTCCGGAAATGAAGTTCACATCAGGTGGTATGGTCGAGCACTGATCTTGCACTTACATAAAGACAATGCAGGCCGATAAAACTCGGCAGAGAGGAATGAAATGAAGATTGTTACGTCTGTTCTGATGCTCGCTGCTTCCGCCGGATTGGCGCTATTCGCGCTGACTACCCGCAAGGAAGCTGGTGAAGCGGAGACAATGGAAAGCGCGGACAGGCACGCAGCAGTCGACGAACCCACCAGCGCTCCAGTAGCTGAATCCTGGTTCGTATAGGACTTGAGACCATGGACAGACACAATGATCGTCGCATAGCGCAGTTATTCCATGACGCCATTAGGGCCGATGTTCATGCCCGCGTGGACGACGCTCTCGATCGACTGGACGTCCCCGTTGGGTATCTTCAGGATCTTGGCGAAATAGAGGCAGCGCTGGAAGGTGCGCTTGCCGACGTTGCAGATATAGTTGCCGAGGGTCTCGTCGCCCAACTCCGCGAGGTACGTCGCCTCAGCTACTGAACCCCCCGCTACAGCCTGCCCCAACCTGCCTCAGCCTATGTTCAGAGTGTAGAGCGTAACACTACATATTAAGCGTGGCGACTCTTTCCGCTCACGAAATCCACCAACCCCTGTGCATGTACAGACTGTAGCGCTATACTATTTGTTATGGAAATGCGCATGCAGGAACTGGCCACGCAGTGTGGACTGAGTAAGACAAAGATCCATCACTATCTCCGCGAAGGTCTGTTGCCGCCGGCCCAGAAATCGGCACGAAACGCCGCCCAGTACGGGCCGGAACATCTTGAGCGCCTGACGTTGATCGCGGAACTCCGTCGGCCGGAAGCCGGCGCCCTGTCCATCCCGCAGATCCGTGCAGTGCTGACCTATATGAAGGCCGGCATGGCGCAGGCGTCAGCGGTGCGACTCGTGGTGGAGGGAATCAAACCTGAGGCTAGCGGTGCGCCGGTAGGGTCCTGGGAGACGGCGAACGATCTCGATGTCGCGGCCAGGGTATCGCCTGAGCTGGTGAACGCCCTTGAGGCCGCGAACCTCATCGTGCGGGACCCCGGAATCCCCTATTCGGCAGGCGACCTTCTTGTGACCCGGGCCTGTGACACTCTGTGCGGCCGCCTTGGTGTCGAGCCATCTGACCTTACGCCGTTGTTCGATCTGATTCGCGAGGTCGGCGATTACTCGGACAGCCTGGCCGCGTTGTATTCCAGCCAGGCGGAGGCGGAATCCGCCGAAACACCAGGCGTCCGAAGTGAGTTGCGGGACAGCATTCAAGGCTTGCTTGGTGCCTTGCTGTGGCGCGCCCTTGAAACCTGACCCAGCTCAAATTCGTCTAGTGCATCACGCACAGTAGGTCCGACAAATCGATCCAACAGATTCAGTAGACGAAAACTATGAACTTGATGATGAGAAGTTTCTCGCTTAGGACCGGGATGGTATTGGTACTGGTGGTGGGTAGTGCGGTGCCGGTGATGGGTCAGGATGTAGCGCGCGAGGTGGGCCTGGAGCAGGCGCTGGAGATGGCTCGTCGGAATTCACCGTCGTTGGCGC
>JBDHMQ010000179.1:0-4075 GCA_039656095.1 Gemmatimonadota bacterium
GCGGTCACGTACAGTCAGTTGAGGGTCAGACCGGATGAGATCGGTGCCGAGAGCCAATCCATGAGGGCCTCCCTGTCGATTCGACCGACACCCAACTGGTCGGTCAGGTGGGCCACTCAATACAACTTCAGCGAGTCGGAATTCGGCCAGAACGTAATCTCGCTGGATCGCGACCTTCACCGGTGGCTGGCCACATTCCAATTCGCCCGCTCACCAAATGGAAATACGATCTTTCAAATCTCCGTGAGTCTGCAGGACGCCCCGGAAATCCGCGGCGATTACATTCAGCGCACGAATTAGATCCCACCACATCTCTGGCCGGATTCTTGAACTGTATCCGGGCTCCAGGCCTTGTTGCCGGGTACTCAGTTGATGCCAGGATTCCAGACATTCACGACGAGCAACGCCCGACGATGACCAATTTTCAGAAATTGAAGCACGACGCGAGGCGCGCGGAACAGCGATCCGACTGGCAACGGGCGATCGACTTGTACCGGCGGGCGCTGGATTTCGACCCTGAAACGGTGGATCTCCGTATCTACAACAGGATCGGTGATCTACACATGCGTCAGGGCGAGGCTGACGCGGCTGTTACGTGCTACGAGCAGGCGGCAGAGCGATACGCAGGGCAGGGAATGCACACGAGCGCTATCGCGCTATGCAATAAGGCCCTGCGAATCGCCCCCGATCGGGATTCGATCTATAGGCAACTCGGCGGACTTCACGCGCGAACCGGGCTACTTGCTGAGGGTCGTCGTTGCTGCATGATCTTCGTGGGTCGAGCCATAGAATCTGGTCGACTCGCCGATGCCGTGAAGGCCGTTGAAGAATTTGTTACGGAGACCGGCGACGAACAGATCCGGCTTGCTTACGCGGATGCGCTTCAAAGCCATGGTGATGCCGCAGCGGCAGCCGAACAGATCCGAATCGTTCATGATGCGCGGCTCGCGCGGGGCAGTGATGCTTCGGCACTACTCGGACGAATCAAGGAACTCGAACCTCAGAACCATCCGGAATCTGTCACGGACTCGGATCCAGATCCCTCCGTAGTCGAAAAGACCCTCTCGACCGTCGGCGATACGGTGAATCTGGCCGCTCTGGTAGCTCAGGAACTCGAGGCCACGGGATTCGACTGTGGATTCGACCCTGTCACGCCGCCACAGCCAGCGACTGTCTCCAGCAGGTCGGCGAGCGACGGGTTGGATGGAACTCGCCGGTTGCTCAATCGATTCCGGGCGCAACTTGGCGAGATGCTAGCCGATGACGACTTGACGATACGCTACGATCTCGGCGTGGAGCTCATGACGATCGGTCTGGTCGATGAGGCCATAGAGGAATTCCAGCGTGCGATCCAGGATCCAGCACTCATCGAGGCAGCCAACACTCGGATTGCGGAGTGTCTCGTTTCACGATGGTCGGGCGTTCAGTCTGCCGAGCCAACAGCGGTCAGACCTTCTCCGGTTGAGACGGCGGCTCAGAGGCCTGACGCTGAACCGGATAGCAAGCCAGACCCAATCGAGACGGTCGATGCCACCCCGGAAATCGCCGATGAGACTCCAGACGAGATCGCGGACGAGCCGGAGATTGAGGACGAGACTCAGGTTGAGGACGAGACTGATGGGCACTACTTCAGAGCCCGCCTTGCTCAGTATCGGATACGGCGTGCGGAGGACCGGCACACCACGGACTTTGCAGCTCATGCCGAGCTAGGGGCCGCCTATGCAGAAATGGATCTGTTTCAGGAAGCCGTGCGCGAGCTGGCAGTCGCTGTAAAGGGGCCCAGGCCCATTGCTTCCCGAGCGGCTCGATCGCTTTGTCGATTGGGCGAGAGTGCGGACACCCTGCCCGAGTTGGCTATCCATATCGTAGAGGTTCTTTCGGCTGCCGCTCTGGATGAGATGGCGACCGAACTGGCTGAAACGCTTTCCGACACCTGGGGTGAGGACCATCCATTGGCTGGGCGACTTGCGTTGGTGCGCAAGGAAGCCGCACGTGCAGTCGATGAGCTTCCGTCGCTCGAATCGCTGTTTCCTGCCGTCGGATCCTCGGACATTGAAGGAACGGATGTCGATGCAGAAATGGCACCTCTTCCTCAGATCGACAACGACGATCTCCGCGAACTCGATGAGCTTCTGTCGGAACTGGAGGAGGGCGAACCGTCCGACGGAGTAAGCGAAGCCCTGCGCGTTGACGACCAGCACATCGAAGTGTTGAAGGCGGCGGAAGCGCACAGGAAGGCAGGTAGATTCGAAGAAGCCGAGACGGTGTTGTACGAACTACTTGATCAGCTTCAAGAGGCGCACCGTCCGCGAGAGGCAATGACAGTCGTAGATCGACTACTCGTGCTACGGCCCGACGATGTAGTGCTCTACCACCAAAAGACGGAACTGTCGTTGATGGTGAACGATCGGCGGGGACTGCTGGCGGCATACGCTGAGCTCGGTGCCTGCCTTCGTCGACAGGGATCCGCCAGGAGCGCAAGAACGGCCTATGGTCGAGTACTCGACTTCGACCCGGTCAATGAAGAGGCCAGAGCGGCTATCGCGGATATTGATCGGGAGGAGCTGGAACTCGAAAATGCCGCCGCGTCCGTACAATCGGCCAGGCGCTCCACGCGTACGCGGGCATCTGAATCCGAACGCTCTGAGTTCGACGCGTTGCTGGACGACCTGGGTCTGGACAGGTCGGATGACATGGAGGCTGTCGTGCCGGTCACCGAGGTCGACGCCGAGCCACAAGTCGCGGATCCGATCGTCGACGCCGATTCCCGCTGCGAGCTTGGGCTCGCTTTCCGCCAGATGGGGATGTGGGAGGAGGCCACGGTTGAGATTCGAGCCGCGCTGCCTCACCTGAGCGACGTTTCGGAGGCGCTCGAAGCGCTGGGCGAAAGTCTTCATAGCTTGGGCAATAATGAAGCTGTGATAAAGGAACTCCGGCCCCTGATCGATGATGCGGTCAACGATAGTGCCGTGGTCGGTGCGCTGTACTACCTCGCCCAGGCCCTGCGGGCCGAAGGACAGGATTCAGAAGCACGGGAAACGCTTGCCCGTGTCGAGGCCGCCAGCCCCGGCTATCGGGACGCCGCTGAACTGTTGTCCGAACTCTCCCTCTGACGGTACCTTCCGACATCTTTTGTCCGCTGTCAGTATGCCCATTGGAGAGAGATGCTCGAAGCAGCGCTGCCCACACTCGAAGTACTTCGCTTGCCAGTGCAGGATCGTCTGGAACGGATGGAGACGACTCTGCGTGGTCTGGTTACGGCGGATTTCGGGCCGATCAACGAAGTCAGCGACTACCTGTTTTCGGTACGCGGTAAGTATCTCCGTCCGACCCTTCTCCTCATTGCTAATGAAGTTGGTGGACAGCCCGACGAGGACGCCGTTCGAATGGCCGCCATCGTCGAATTGATGCATGTAGCCACGCTCGTTCACGATGACTCAGTCGATCACTCGCCGAAGCGTCGAGGAATGCCGACGGTGAATGCTCTCTGGACCCATCAGGTAGCCGTCATCATGGGTGACTACCTGTATTCGCGAGCTCTTCTCGAGGTAACTCGGACGGGGAATTCGGAGGCTGTAGGGATTCTGGCCGCCGCGTCGAATCAGATGTCGATCGGCGAGATGCGGCAGCTGGCTGCTCATGACGCGCTGTCAGCTACCGAGGACGAGTATTACAGCCTGTGTGACTGCAAGACAGCTTCTCTGATGTCTGCCGCCTGCGAGTTGGGCGCGCTGGTGGGCCGGCAGGAGTATCGCAAGCCTTTGGCAGCGTACGGGAAGGACCTTGGAATGGCCTTCCAGATCATCGACGATTTGATTGATTATACGGTGTCAACGGACATTACCGGAAAGCCGTCTGGACTTGACTTGAAGGAGCACAAGGTCACCCTGCCGTTGATCGCTGCGCTTCCAAAGATGGATGCCTCGGCTCGTTCCGCGGTGGACGATCTGTTTGCCGATCCTGAGCCGTCAGACGATCGTGTACGAGTGGTAGGGGATGCGGTCCGCGACGTGGGGGGGCTTGAGTACGCGCGCGACAAAGCCGCCGGGTTTGCCCGGTCGGCGGGCGCGCACCT
>JBDHMQ010000180.1:0-4010 GCA_039656095.1 Gemmatimonadota bacterium
CAGATTGTAGTCCACCCACAGACCGCCCATCGTGTAGTGCGGCGCCGGGTAGATTCGCATCGGCTGCTTGTACGGATTCTCGTCGGTGATGCGTTCGTACATTTCGAACAGGTTCCCGTAACGCTCCCGGATGGTTTCCTCTCCCAACCGTTCGATCGCCTCGGCGAAATCCAGGTATACACCCAGGCCCGTTTCGCCCACCCCGTATCCGGCATCACACATATCTTTTGCACGTCGGGACGCCACGTCACGTGGCACGAGGTTTCCAAAGCTCGGATACATGCGCTCGAGGTAGTAATCGCGATCTTCAACGGGAATTTCGCCAGGTCCCCTCGTGTCGCCTTTGTCCTTCGGCACCCATATCCGGCCGTCATTACGAAGCGACTCGCTCATCAGCGTGAGTTTCGACTGATAGTCGCCCGTCATAGGAATACAGGTCGGGTGGATCTGCGTGAAGCAGGGATTAGCGAAGCCGGCGCCGCGCTTATGTGCCCGCCAGGCAGCCGTGACGTTGCACTTCATGGCATTCGTGGACAGGTAGAACACGTTGGCATATCCACCCGTGCCGAGCACGACCGCGTCAGCCGTCCACGATTCGATGTCCCCCGATACGAGATCGCGGGTCACGATGCCGCGGGCGTGGCCGTCCACCAGAATTACATCGTGCATTTCCTTCATCGACTTGAGCTCGACGGCTCCCAGGCCGACCTGGCGCATTAATGCCTGGTAAGCACCCAGCAACAGTTGCTGACCCGTCTGGCCCCGAGCATAAAATGTTCGTGACACCTGGGCGCCACCGAACGACCGATTGGCTAGCAGGCCACCATATTCGCGGGCAAAGGGAACGCCCTGGGCAACTGCCTGGTCGATGATGTTGGCGCTGAGTTGTGCAAGCCGGTACACGTTGGACTCGCGTGACCGGAAGTCTCCGCCCTTCACCGTGTCGTAGAACAGCCGATACACGCTGTCCCCGTCACCCTGGTAATTCTTGGCGGCGTTAATGCCACCCTGCGCCGCGATACTGTGCGCACGGCGCGGGCTGTCATGGAAGGTAAAGCAGGTGACCTTGTAGCCAAGTTCGGCGAGGGTCGCGGCTGCCGAGGCGCCGGCGAGGCCTGACCCGACGACGATCACATGGTGTTTTCGCTTGTTGGCGGGGTTCACCAGCTTCATGTCGAATCGATGTTTATCCCAAGCCTGTTCGATCGGACCTGACGGTGCGCGGGCGTCGAGTTTCATGTCAGCCTCCCAACGCAACGAAGCCGGTCAGGACGGTGACCGGAAATGAGAGGTTGCCAACGACGACGAGCATGGAGATCCCCAGTGCCAGCGGACGGCGCCACCTATTGACGTTTGGACCGCTTACACCGAGGGTCTGAAAGGCGCTCCAGATTCCGTGGTACAGGTGCAAGCCCAGAGCGATCACCGCCAGCATATACACCACCGACACGGGCAACGACTGGAAACCGGAGACAAGATTGTGGTATGCGTCGCCAGGGACGAAATCCGGATGGACTGTGCCGAACGTGAGGTGGAGCAGGTGATAGATTATGAATATCAGCAGGGCGACGCCGCCCCAACGCATGGATCGCGAAGAGCGACTGAATTCCATCGCTTCACGCTTCCGATAGCCCTCGTCTCGCGCGGCATGGCTCTGCCGGGTGAGCTTGAGCGCCGACCACACATGGACGACGAGCGCAATAATCAGGACAGCGCGCGCAATCCACAGGAATTGCCCGTATCCGAGAAACGGTGCGCCGAACTCCCGCAGGCCTTCGGCGTAATGATTGAAGACTTCGGCACCCAGGTACACTTTCAGGTTGCCGAGCATGTGGCCGATTACAAATCCCACGAACACAATGCCCGAGACGGCCATCATGATCTTGAGTCCGATCGACGTGCGGAAAAGGGCGGCGTTGCGGCCCATTTCGGCTCCTATATGCTTAGTAACGCGGTGGACTTGGCAATTCTAGCGCGGTGCGCATACCGCTACAAGAACACGCAGGTGCAATCTATGGCACCAGAATCGCAATGGAATAGAGTTTGACATGAATGACAACAGCCCGCACGACTCCGACGAACCTCGCACAGCACCTGCGCCCACGAACCTGGCGCAGAAAATTCCGTCCCCGGCGATGAATGCCGAGGACTCACGGCGCGCCTACAAGGCAATAGAAACATCGCTTCGTGAACTGTGGAGTGTGGTTGACGGACTGGCGAATCTTCTCCCGCCGAGGCCGACCTATTACCGCGTCACAATCTTCGGCTCTTCACGTATGCACCAGGGTGACGAGTTGTACGGTGAAGTCAGGAATCTGGCGGAGAGTCTGTCGAGCATGGGCTGCGACATCATCACCGGCGGCGGGCCCGGCCTGATGCAGGCTGCCAATGAGGGCGAGCGAATTGGCGATGTGAGCGACCAGACGTATTCCATCGGACTCAACGTCGAGTTGCCACACGAGCAGGGCGCCAATCCATACGTTGAGAAGCTGTATCATCACGGCACGTTCTTCTCTCGCCTACACCATTTCGTGCAGTTGTCGAGCGCATTCGTCGTAATGCCGGGCGGAATCGGTACGACGCTTGAAGCGCTGTTGGTCTGGCAGCTGGTTCAGGTCGGTCACCTGCAGAATCGCCCGCTGATATTCGTAGGTGGGATGTGGGAGGAACTCGTGGAGTGGGGGACCACCAATTGGATGAATGGTGGTGGACGACGTCTCGTGGACGAGTCTGATCTGGCGATTCCGTTATGCGTCGACACCGTCGACGAAGCGTGTCAGATCATCGAAGAGAATCTGAAGTCCTGGGAGGCAGCGACCGAAGACGAGGTGGAGACGGGTAGTTAAATCTCGATTCTCTCAAGGCGCTCCGGAATCACGACGTCTTTAGCCCCACGAGCGGCGAGCCCCTCTGCGAGAGCCTGCTGGGAATACGGCTCACCATACACCAGAAACCAGTTCTCGACACTTCCCTGCTGACGGACACCATCGGCCCAATCGAACAATTCGTTCCGACCCGCGATGCTAGACAAGACCTGCTCTCTCCAGAACCCGAAGGGCTTTGAAATAGCGGGCCTACTGAATACACGATTGCTCCGCGTGCCCTTCAGGTCGTAATTTTCCCGGGCAGGCATTGCGTACGGCCCGGCACATGGCTGGCGTGGCGACAATCACATCAATGCGACTTTAAGTAGACCAGGCTAACATTATGTCCATTAATACTTTCATGCGCCGTCATTTTCAGCATTTCAACGCGGCTACGGTCGTGGATGCCATCGACGGCTATGAGGCACATCTGGCTAACGGCGGTCGGATGATGGTCACCCTGGCCGGGGCGATGAGCACCGCGGAACTGGGGTTGTCTCTGGCAGAGATGATTCGTCAGAACAAGGTTCACGCGATCACCTGCACCGGAGCGAATCTTGAAGAGGATGTGTTCAACCTGGTCGCGCACGATCATTACGAACGAATTCCAGACTGGCGAAACCTCACACCTGTTCAGGAAAAGGAACTTGAGAGCCGCGGACTGAATCGAGTTACCGATACGTGCATCCCAGAGGAATTGGCATTTCGGGCAATCGAACAACCCATGGTTGAACTGTGGAACTCCGCAGCCGCCCTGGGGGAACGCTTTTTCCCACACGAGTACTTTTATCAGCTTCTGTTATCGGGATCTCTCGAACCGCACTACCAGATCGACCCGAAAGACTCCTGGCTTCTAGCTGCAGCCGAAAGGGACCTTCCCCTGTTCGTACCCGGCTGGGAGGACTCGACCATGGGCAATGTGTTCGTGGCCAATGTGATTCGGGGCACGCTGCCTAGTATGGGTCTGGTGCGTAGCGGGCTCGAGTACATGCAGGAATTGGCCGATTGGTATATCAGAACGACAATGGGCCGGCCGATCGCAGACCTACGGATGGGACATGGAGATGGCATGCGCGCGGGAGAGCACGGAAGCACCATCCCGGCGGACGAGGCGGAGACGACGGTTGGGTTCTTTCAGATCGGTGG
>JBDHMQ010000181.1:0-4972 GCA_039656095.1 Gemmatimonadota bacterium
TTCAGCGATCGGTACCGTGATTGGTGTGGTTCCCGGGGCCGGGGCCACCATCGCATCCTTCATCGCCTACAATGAAGCGAAGCGGATCAGCAAGCACCCCGAGATGTTCGGCAAAGGAGCCCTGGACGGTGTGGCCTCATCGGCTGCGGCCACCAGCGGCTCGGTAGGCGGGGCCCTTGTACCGTTGCTGACCCTGGGCATCCCGGGCAGTGCCTCGACAGCCGTGCTCATCGGAGCCCTTGTCATGCATGGCATCACACCGGGGCCCGAGCTGTTTAAGGACAATGCCCCGATAGTCTACGGGCTCTTCGCCAGCCTGTTCGTAGCGTATCTGTTTATGCTATTCCTGGGAATCGCTGCGAACCAGCTGTGGATCAAGATCATCTCCGCTCCCAAGGCGGTGCTGTTTCCAATGATTCTCGCCATTGCCGTAATCGGTAGCTACTCTGTTTCAAACTCCATGTTCGACGTCTGGAGTTGTTTCGGGTTTGGCATTCTGGGCTGGCTTCTGCGGCGAAACGGGTATCCTACAGCACCTGTGGTCCTCGGTTTGATTCTTGGATTCCTGGCAGAAACCAGCTTCCGTCGGGCACTGCTCATGGGTGACTGGACGATCTTCTTCACTCGACCAGTCAGCCTCATCATGCTGGTTCTCGCGGTGCTTTCGTTCTTCTACCCACTCGTCAAACAGAGAAAGGCACGGCGGACGACGGTCTGACACATGAACCGCCCTCACCGCCAATGGAGGGAATCTTATGGCGCTTGTATTTAAGCAGACGAAACAGCTGGAAGCGAAAATCGACAACTACTTGGACATGGTGGTAAACGGCGGCCTGCACTTCAAACAGGGCATCGGATACTACTTGAACGGGCAGATGGAAGACCTCGAAAGATGCATGCGAGACCTCGACTCCCTCGAAAGCGATGCGGACCGCATGCGCCGCGACATCGAGGCTTTGCTGTACCTCAAGACTCTGATTCCGGAGTCCCGGGGCGACGTACTCGGATTGCTCGAGGCTTCCGATCGAGTGCTGAACACGACGGCTGAAACTCTCGCGCAGTTCTCGGTCGAGTTGCCGATGATCATCCCGGAAGTCAAGGATTCGTACATGGCACTCACAGACGCTTCTGTTGCGGCGCTGGAAGCCATGGTCAGTGCTGTGCGCGCGTACTTCCGGGACATAAGCAGAGTGCGAGATCACATCGCCAAGGTGCATTTCTATGAACACGAAGCGGATCAAATCGCAGACAGACTGAAACGGGAGGTGTTCCGCTCTGACGCCCGATTGAGTGAGAAGCTGCACATGCGGTACTTCGCCCTGCATATCGAGAAGATTTCGGACGAAGCTGAGGACGTGAGCGATCGCCTGTCCATCGCAACGATTAAGCGACACGAATGATCTGGTTTTTCCTGACCAGCGGTCTGTTCCTGGGCTGGTCACTCGGCGCTAACGATGCTGCCAACGTCTTCGGGACGGCGGTGGGTACGCGCATGGTCAAGTTCAAGACGGCCGCGCTCGTCACCTGCCTGTTTGTCGCCCTTGGAGCGGTAATCAGTGGGGCCGGTGCGACGCACACGCTCGGAAAACTCGGTGCCGTCAACGCACTGGCTGGGTCATTTACCGTCGCGCTTGCGGCCGGAGTCACGGTCGCCTGGATGACAAGAATCGGACTTCCGGTTTCTACTTCGCAGGCCATTGTCGGGGCGATCGTGGGGTGGAACCTGTTCACCAGCTCGCCCACCGAAATGACCACGCTCACAACAATCGTCGCCACATGGATCCTGTGTCCCGTACTGGCCGCCGTGCTGGCCTTCCTGATGCTCAAGTTTACGAGACTGTTCCTGTATCGCATGAGGGTCCACCTGCTCCGGCAGGATGCTTACAATCGGTTCGGTCTGATCGTAGTAGGCGCTTTCGGCGCCTACAGTCTCGGTGCCAACAACATCGCCAACGTGATGGGCGTGTTCGTTCAGGCATCGCCGTTTCAAGACATCACGCCTTTCACCGGACTCACATTCAGCGGGACTCAGGTCCTGTTTCTACTTGGGGCTGTGGCTATCGGCGTAGGCGTAGTGACGTACTCAAAAAAGGTCATGCTCACGGTAGGCGGTGACATTCTGCAGCTCACTCCTGTGGCGGCGTTGATCGTCGTGCTTTCTCACTCGATCGTTCTGTTTCTATTCGCGTCCAAGGGTCTCGAGACGTGGCTGGCCGGCCACGGACTTCCGACCATTCCCCTCGTACCCGTTTCCAGCTCTCAGGCCGCAATCGGGGCGGTGATCGGGATCGGCCTTGCGAGGGGTGGCAAGGGTCTGAACTTCAGGGTGCTCGGAAGAATCGCGTCTGGATGGGTAACCACGCCGCTGGCTGCCGGAGCGCTGGCGTTCGTTACGTCACTCTTCGTTCAGAACGTGTTCGAGATGGAGGTAGTGAGACCAGCAACCTCTGCCGTGAGATGGAACGTGGAAGCTCCGTCTGCGGTTGATCAGGGCCTACCTGCTATTGTGTGGGCCCCAAACTTGGTCAGTCAGGTCCAGGAAGCGGTCGTTCAACCTGCGATGAGCACAGAATCACGAGGAATTGAATAGGATGCACAGCAAGATGCGCTCGGACACTCCGCATGGGCTCGAAGTTCTCCAGAACCCAGCGATCAACAAGGGGACGGCCTTCACGCTGGCCGAACGTCAGCGACTCGGCATCCAGGGGCTTGTCCCACCCGGTGTTGCCACGCCAGAAATGCAGGAAGCTCGACTGCTCGAGAACTTCGATCGTAAACCATCTGACCTCGAAAAGTACATATTCCTTAGCGACCTGCAGGACCGGAACGAGACCCTCTATTACCGGTTCCTGATCAACAACATCGAGAAGTTGATGCCGATCGTCTACACGCCGACCGTCGGTGCGGCATGTAAGGTGTTCGGCCATATCTATCGACGCCCTCACGGACTGTACATCTCGGCAAGCGACCGGGGCCGGATTGCTCAGGTGATCGAGAATTGGCCCAACGAAGCCGAGATTATCGTGGTGACGGATGGCGAGCGCATTCTCGGACTCGGCGACCTCGGAACCAACGGCATGGGCATCCCGATCGGTAAGCTGGCCCTGTATACGGCTTGTGCGGGAGTCCGCCCGGAGAGTTGTCTGCCGATCACGCTCGATGTCGGAACGAACAACGAAGAACTACTGCAGGAACCGCTCTACCTGGGCTTGCGCCAGAACCGGCTTCGGGGACAGGAGTACGCTGATTTTGTCGAGGAATTCGTCACGGCGGTCGAGGAACGTTTTCCGGGGGTGGTTCTGCAGTTCGAGGACTTCGCTACGAGAAATGCCTTCGACTTGCTGGAACGATATCGGAACAGGTTGTGTGCGTTCAACGACGACATGCAGGGAACGGCCGCCGTGGTTCTGGCCGCACTCCTGTCGGCGCAGAGCCTGACCGGCCACTCACTCGAAGAAGAGACGCTGGTCTTTCTGGGTGCAGGCGAGGCGGCCGTTGGAATCGCGAACTTGATCGTCGTAGCACAGGTACGGGATGGGCTCGATGAAGCCGAGGCTCGATCACGGATCTGGTTCGTAGACTCCAAGGGCCTGGTAGTGAAAGAACGGACTGACCTCGCACCCCACAAGGTCCCGTACGCACAGGATCACGCCTTCCTGCCGGATCTCGCTTCGGTCGTCGAGGCGGTACGCCCCACGGGAATCATCGGAGTCTCGGGACAGCCGGGCGCGTTCACGGAATCCGCCGTAAGACTGATGGGCGAGATCAACGAGAGCCCGATGATTTTTGCGCTCTCAAACCCAACCGCCAACTCCGAATGCACAGCCGAGCAGGCGTACGGCTGGACGGACGGCAAGGCAATTTTTGCGAGCGGAAGTCCGTTCGATCCGGTGGTAATTGGAGGACGTACGCTCGTACCTGGACAGGCGAACAATGCCTACATTTTTCCGGGAGTGGGCCTGGGCCTGATCGTATCGGGGTCCGAGCGCGCGACGGACGGGATGTTCTACAGCGGATCACTGTTTCCTCCGCTTACCGAGATTCGACAGGTCTCAGCAGCGATCGCGACAGCCGTGGCCGAGCTAGCTTGTGAGCGGGGGCTGGCAACCAAGCCAATCCCAACTGACATGACACTAGCCGACCACGTGCGTGCACAGATGTACGAACCGGTCTATCCAAGTTACGGCTAGCGCCATCTAACGGGACTCGACACTTGGTGCCTTCAGGAGCCCTTGAGATTTGCCCCGAATCATCAGACAGCGCATTTTCCGCCATCGGCCGTTGACGCTCACTGGTTCCGGCAGCAGGAGACGATCAGGTGTTAGCGAAGCGAACGTTGGTTCGAAACGGGGTCGTGGCAGGACTCATAGGAGCAGGCTCGGTTGCGGCGTGGTTCCTCGTTGTTGACGTCCTCGCTGGCCGGGCATTCTTCACTCCGGCGGTTCTCGGTTCAGCCGTATTCTTGGGACTTCGCGATCCGGCGACCGTAACGATCGGCTTGCAGCCGGTTCTGCTCTACACGGCAGTACACATCCTGGCATTCATCATCGTGGGTACGGCCGCCTCGTTCATGTTTGCGGCGATCGCGAAGGATCCGAGCCTTACCTGGCTACTGATCGAATTCTTCATTGTTTTCGAGATTGGATTCTACGGCGCCGTTGCACTGCTGTTTACGCCTCTTCTCGCGGAACTGGCCTGGATCAACGTGGCCGTCGGAAACCTCATCGCGGCGGGCGTCGCCATTTTCGCAACGGGTGCCGGTCGAGATAAACCCAGCCGGCTAGCTGAGCCGGCGCTCAATATTCGTCAACCGGCGCTCGATCTGCGCCAGCTTTGCAATGATGATGATATGGGTCTCCTTGGCGTCGATGCCGACCGGACTACTGTCACTGGCGATTCGGTCGGCGATTTCGCGAGACTCAACCTGCGAAATATCGAGGTCCATCATCCACCTCCTTGTTTAGTCACCTTC
>JBDHMQ010000182.1:0-4006 GCA_039656095.1 Gemmatimonadota bacterium
CATATGCAACCGTACTTTACAAATGCATTTCAGTCAACTATAGTCCGAGATTATCGGCAACCGGGATGAGGCATGCAAGAGAGCAACAGCGCCGCGAGAAAACGCAAGGAGTACTCCGCGCCGGCCCTCGAGAAAGGTCTGGATATCGTAGAAGCGCTCGCGAAAGAGCCGGAAGGACTGACGTCTGCCGAAATTTCCGAGCGTCTGGGACGACCCATGGGTCAGCTCTTCCGAATGCTCGTTGTACTGCAACAACGTGGCTACGTTGCTTACCGGGCGGATTCGGAACGCTACGAACTGACATTGAAGCTGGTAGAAATCGCCCATGGTCTCGGCCCGGTAAAACGATTGAACCTGGTCGCCGCGCCGCTGATGAAGCAATTGTCTCGGGACATTGGCCAGTCATGTCACCTGACCATCTATTACGCAGGCAAGGGGCTTGTCGTGGTGCAACAAAACGCACCTTCCGCGCGCGTACTGAGTGTTCGCCTGGGCGCAGAGGCGCCACTATTCGATTCCTGCTCGGGGCACATTCTCCTCGCTTTTGCCGAAGATGAGGATCGAGAGGAGATGCTGCAAGCGATTCCTTCAGGACACCGAAAACCCTCAAAATCAGCGCTGAAAAGAATCGTTGAACGAATTCGCAGTGATGGCTCTGAGTGTAATCCCAGCGCACAGATCCACGGTGTGCAGGACATCGGCTACCCGGTTTTCGATCACGCCGGCAGGATCGTTGCAGCACTGGTCGTTCCTTTCCTGGAATTCCTGGACGATTCTCATCCTGTGAAGATTGATGTCGCCCAAAAAGTGATCGAAAAGACAGCAAAACAAATTACCGCCGGGCTCGGTCACTAAACTGCGGAGAACAAACGTGAACAATCCCGTTCAAGTTGTAAGGGCACTCTTCCTTTTTTTCTGCTTTCTCCTCGTTTCATGCGCACCGGATCCCCAACAGGAGGCAGGTAGCGGGGAACAGGCGCACAATAATCCCGCCTGGTTCAAAGACGACAAGTTCGGGATGTTCATTCATTGGGGACCCTATTCCATACTCGGCGGGGAATGGAACGGACAAAGAATAGAACAAGGAGACATAGCAGAGTGGATCATGCTGCGGTTCCAAATCCCCGTGGAAGAATATCGGGCAATCGCGGCCACGTTCAATCCGACTGGTTTTAATGCCAGGGAATGGGTGTCATTGGCCAAGAAAACCGGCATGAAGTACATCATCATTACGGCAAAACATCATGATGGCTTTGCCATGTTTGATTCACGGGTCAGCGACTACAATATCGTCGACTTCACTCCTTTCAAACGCGACCCCCTGCGAGAACTGGCAGAAGCTTGTGCAGAGGCCGGCATTAAATTCGGCGTCTACTATTCCCATCGCGAGGATTGGGAGCACCCTTATGCCTATGGGAACTTCTGGGATTTTGATTTTTCCCAAACCAATCTGGATACCATGGATCATCCGGAACTGTTCCGCCGCTACCTCGACGAGAAATCCATCCCTCAGCTGACGGAATTATTGACGGAGTACGGGCCTCTGGGTGTCGTATGGTTCGACCGGGGGATGTACACGCAGGAACAGGGGCAGGAATTTGCCGACCTCGTTCACAATCTGCAGCCGGGAACTCTGGTCAACGGCCGGGTTGGCCACTACGACAAGGAACTCCTGGGTGACTACCAGAGCATGACCGACAACGGTATGCCGATCGGGGGTATCGAGGAATACTGGGAGACCCCGCAAACTTTGAATGACACCTGGGGTTACAGCAAATCTGACAGCAATTGGAAAACTCCTGACGAAGTCATCAGGCGATTGGTCACGATTGTGAGTAAAGGCGGCAATTACCTGTTGAACGTTGGCCCTACAGGTCAGGGGGTTATCCCGAATCCATCGATCAATGTGCTGAATGCGGTTGGAGACTGGATGCAAAGAAACTCGGAGAGCATCTATGGAACATCGCCGTCTCCGTTTCCTTACGAACTACCCTGGGGGTACAGCACTCGAAAGAGCGACCGGCTCTTCCTGCATGTATTCGACTGGCCCGGGAATGGACAACTGAGTCTTGCGAGTTTAAATAACGAAATTATAAAGGCCTACCCGCTCTTGAGTCCGGAAGAGACACTCACCGTTGACCGGGATGAAGACGGTGACCTTGTGATCAGCCTGCCCGCAGAACCAGCGGATGACATCAGTTCGGTTTATGTTCTCGAGATCAATGGCGAACCTGATATCGACCCCTATGTAGTGGAACAGGCCGAGGATGGGAGGATCTCGCTGGACTACCTGTCTGCCTCCACCTCTGGAAACGCCCAGAAACGCTTCAACCGCCGAGGAGAGTCCGGACATTTTCATATCTCGAAAATGCAGACACCTGGCGACTTTGTGGAGTGGCATATTCAGGTGGACGCACCGGGCACCTATCAGGTCGACATCACTTATGCCGCCAGGCCCGGATGGGAAAACGCCCGCTACATCCTGGAGATGGGTTCGGAGCAGATCGAGGGAACGGTACGATCCACGGAAGGATGGTACGAATACAAAACTGAGACGATTGGCCAACTCGACGCAAATAGCGCCGGCAGAGCCGTTATCAAGCTCTATCCTGAAGCCCCCCTGGATCATTACTTGATGTATTTCAACAAAATAGAACTGCTGCCGACCGACGGTGGCAGCGATTAGCGGCGAATTTGGAGCAGAACGTAAATGACGACGCCAGTAACAACGACCAGGCCCAAAGTCCTTACCCGGGACATGTTGATGCCATTTATATTGGTTGCGATCCTGTTCCCGCTGTGGGGGTTCGCAAACGATGTAACCAATCCGCTCGTAAAGGCGTTCAAGGACATCTTCCTGATCTCCAACACGCAGAGCAGCATGGTGCAGTTCGCTTTTTATCTCGGCTACGGAATCATGGCGATTCCCGCAGCAATATTCATTCGCAGTTACAGCTACAAATCGGGCATCTTGCTGGGCCTGGGCTTGTACGCGGTCGGTGCGTCGTTATTCATTCCCGCCAGCATTTATCAGGAGTTCTATTATTTCCTCGCTGCGTTGTGCGTCCTCACATGCGGGCTTGCGCTACTCGAGGTGACGGCCAATCCTTACATCCTGTCGATGGGTCACCCCGATACCGCGACGCGGAGGCTGAATCTGGCACAGGCTTTCAATCCGATTGGATCGCTAACCGGCATGTTCATCGCCTCCAGTGTCATCTTGAATCAACTGCAGGTTGAAGCCTTTCGTAACGAACAGCGACTCGCGCATCCCGAGTACAACGACATGTTGCCGTCTGTCGCAGACGGTCACCTGACGCAGGCGCTAAGTGATTTCGCAGTGAATGAACCGGCCGCGCACCAGGCAATGCAGGCGGCCGACCTCGTAACGGTCCGCGGCCCCTATGTTGCGATAGCCGTGATCGTGACGATTCTCTTCTTCGTTTATTTGTTCAGCAAATTGCCCAAGACGATGACGCACGATCATCCGCTGACCCTACGCGAGTTCAAGGAGACATTTGGCCGGCTGATTCGAAACAAATGCTACATCGAAGGCGTCGTAGCGCAGGCGTTTTATGTCGGTGCCCAGATCATGGTCTGGACCTTCGTTATCCATTACGGCATGACTGCGATTGGTCTGACCGCGGCCGAAGCACAGGGCTACAACATTATCGCGATGGTGATTTTCCTGTCCAGCCGATTCATCTGCACATTCCTACTTGGCTTCATACGTCCTGGTCGATTGCTGATGCTGCTGGCCAGCGGCAGCATCGCTTTGACGCTCGGCGCAATCTTCCTGAATGGATACGCCGGCTTGTACAGCCTCATCGGAATATCGGCATGCATGTCCCTGATGTTCCCGACCATTTACGGAATTGCATTAAACGGTATGGGGGATGACGCGAGTCTCGCCTCCGCCGGGCTGATCATGGCAATCGTCGGTGGGGCGTTGATGCCGCCGATGCAGGGGGCGCTTATCGATGCGGGCTCCATCATTGGTGATATT
>JBDHMQ010000183.1:0-3992 GCA_039656095.1 Gemmatimonadota bacterium
GGCTTCAAGCCATCTGCGATCGTATCGATGCTCGACAGGGTCACCGGATGACCTGCATCCAAGGATTTGCGCATCTTCGGAGCGCCCTCCGGCTCCACCCCGATGATCCTCGTGTCAGGCGACAGGCGCCGTATCGCGGCCGCGACACCCGCGATCAGGCCTCCACCGCCTATTGGAACCACAACGAGCCCGGCTTGATGGGGCCCAGCTTCTGCCAATTGAGAGAGGATTTCGAGGCCGACCGTACCCTGGCCGGCAATGATGCGCGGATCATCGAACGGCGGAACCATCACGCCCCCACCCTGTGCCACTATTTCCTCGGCCCGGGCCTGACGCTCGATCGTTGTGGTCCCGATTAATTCGACGGTCGCCCCCATCTCCCGCACGGCTACTCGTTTTACGGATGGCGCGTCAACGGGCATCACGACGGTGGCCGACAACCCCAGTTCTCGAGCGCTCCATGCTACGCCCTGGGCGTGGTTGCCAGACGAGTACGTAACGACACCCCGGGACCGGTCTGTCTCGCTAAGGGAGGAAATGAAATTGTACGCGCCGCGAAGCTTGAACGCGCCTGCATTCTGCAGAGATTCGCACTTCAACCAGATGGGACGCGGTTGATCCATATCCGTGCGCTGGAGCCTTGAGGCAAGTAACGGCGTACGCACGATAACTGGCGCAATTCGGTCTGCGGCAGCCCGGATTTCATCCACTGCGACGAGGGCGACCTCGCCCGCCGCCGTTTCCTGGGACTCGATCAACTCAACCTCGAGCATCCTCGGTCCCGGCGGCCTCGACCTCCACCTCCGCCTGTTCCCCTTCTGTCGCTTCCTCATCCAGCTCGTCGAGGTCACGAGCGACCCTTGCCAGGTCCATCAGCTCGTCGCCTTTGTCCAGCGAGATGACCCGCACGCCCTGGGTATTTCTGCCAATCACACGGATCTCATGAGCCCCCTGCCGGTTGATCACTCCACTGCGCGTGACCAGCATCAGCTCGTCATCGTCGACGACCTCCTTTGCGGCCACCACATGTCCCGTCTTGTCGGTCAGCCGGAAGTTGATCAGTCCCTTGCCGCCGCGACGCTGCACACGGTACTCAGATACCAGGGTCCGCTTACCCATTCCACGCGATGTGACCGTCAACACACTCGCCTCACGACGAGCTACAACCATCGCGACAACGTGGTCCTTATCGGCTAACCGAATACCACGGACCCCCTGGGTAGCGCGTCCCATCACGCGAGCATCGCTCTCTTCGAACCGGATGGCCTTGCCGTTGCGAGTCGTGAGCAGAATGTCATTCCCCTCGTCGATAAGCTGGACTTCTATGAGTGAATCGCCCTCCCGGATGTTGATCGCGTTGAGGCCGACGGTCCGTACGTTGGAATACGCTGCGAGACTTGTCTTTTTTACCTGGCCCCCTCGAGTGGCGAACATCAAGTAACGATCCTCGGGAAACTCCCTCGTCCGCACGATCGAGGCGATTGTCTCATTCTTGGAGATATTCAGCAGGTTGACGATCGGCTTACCGCGCGAAGCCCTCGAAGCGCGGGGGATCTGGTGCACCTTCAACCAGTAGACCTGACCTCTTGCCGTGAAGAACATCAGGTAATCGTGTGTGGACGCCGTAAACAGATGTTCGACCCAGTCTTCTTCCTTCGTTCCCATGCCGGCGATTCCACGTCCTCCCCGGCGCTGCTGGCGATACGTGTCGAGGGATATCCGCTTGATGTACCCCTCGTTGCTGACGGTAATCACCATCGGCTCGTCGGCGATCAGATCCTCGGGATCGAAACTCGCTGATGCAGCGACGATTTCCGTACGGCGGGCATCGCCAAACCGGTCGACGATGTCCTGTAGCTCGTCGCGGATCGTTGCCATTCTCAGGTCGCGTGAAGCCAGGAGTTCGTCCAGCCGAGCGATGTCCTTCTGGACCTCTGCGAGCTCTGACTCCAGCTTCTCGGTTTCCAGACCGGTAAGGCGGGACAGGCGCATCGCGAGGATAGCGCCAGCCTGTATCTGACTGAGTCCGAAATTTTCCTGGAGCTTGCCCGATGCCTCCTCGGCATCGCGGGAAGCTCTGATCATTGCCACGACCTCGTCAATATTGTCGACGGCAATCTTAAGGCCCTCGAGAACGTGCTCACGATCGCGAGCCGCCCTCAGGTCGTATTCGCTCCGGCGCACGACTACTTCATGCCGATGATCAAGGAAGTGAGACAGAACTTCCTTGAGGTTCATAACCTTCGGAATGCCATGATCCAGGGCCAGCATGATGACCCCGAACGTCGATTGCATTTGTGTATGCTTGAACAACTGATTCAGGACGATTTCCGGAATCGAATCCCGTTTCAGATCGATGACGATGCGAATTCCTTCACGGGCCGACTCATCCCTAAGGTCGGAAATGTCCTCGATGCGTCGGTCGCGGACGAGCTGGACGATCTGCTCGATCAGCCGGCTCTTGTTCACCATGAAAGGGATTTCCGTGATGATGATTCGATCGCCACCATTGGGCTTTTCTTCTGTATGCGCCCGACCGCGCATCACAACCCTGCCACGTCCCGTCGTATAGGCATCCCTGATGCCGTCGATTCCGTACACCAGACCACCGGTCGGAAAATCGGGTCCCTGCACGTGCTCCATCAGATCTTCGACCGTCGCCTCGGGATCGTCGATGAGCGCATGACAGGCCGCTATCACTTCACCGAGATTGTGCGGCGGAATGTTCGTAGCCATACCGACAGCGATGCCGGAAGACCCGTTGATGAGCAGGTTTGGTGGGCCGGCTGGCAGAACAACAGGCTCGAGAAGGCGATCGTCAAAATTCGGCCGGTAGTCGACCGTTTCTTTTTCAATGTCGGTCAGCATGTCGACCGAGATCCGCTCCAGCTTGGACTCCGTGTATCGATAGGCAGCCGCACTGTCACCGTCGATCGACCCGAAGTTTCCCTGGCCATCGATCAGCGGATAGCGGAGAGAAAAATCCTGCACCATGCGAACGAGTGAATCGTAGACCGCGCTGTCGCCGTGCGGATGGTATTTTCCGAGCACATCACCCACGACCGTAGCGCATTTCTTGTACGGTCTGCCCGGAGACAGGCCCTGCTCGTGCATCGCATAGAGGATCCGGCGATGAACTGGTTTCAGGCCATCCCGGACATCCGGCAGCGCGCGCTGGACGATAACGCTCATCGAATAATCGATGAACGATTCTTTCATCTCGTCCTCTATCAGGCGCTGTTCGATTCGGTTGTTTTCTTCGACGGTTTCCATATTCTCCGGCAGTCTGATCTGGATGCCGACCCCGGGCTGGCAGGCCGGCCTGATGTGGCGCCGACCCGGTGGACGCCGGGGTGGATGCGGGAGGAGCGACTGGATGGTTCGCAACCCCGGAATAACCGGGAAAATATACGACTTTTCAGCCTAGCGCGCGACCGCTGGGAGCACTGGTAGCGGCGGAGATTCAGGCACAGAACCGGAAGTCGGTCAACTCCTCCATCTGGAGGTTGACCAGGGCATCGCGAATCTCGCCTCGTACGCCGGGAGAACCCACTGCTGCCAGTACATAAGGGCGTTCTTCCGGCCGTTTCGCGTTCTCAGTGTACGAGGCGAACTCGGCGGGAGACCAGACCGGAGCTCCATGGATAGTCTGGCCGATTTTCCGGGGATCGAGATCTACGAATCCGGCGACTTTGATTCCCTGCTGGATCAGTTCGCGGGCCAGGGGCTTGCCCACCCTTCCCGCTCCCCACACGACTACCGTTCGCGTGCCCGGCAGAAACGACTCGCGAAGAAAATGTACCTTGCATCGCCGGAACGCCTCAGGAGAGTAGGCAGTGGACTCCAGCGATAACCGATCCGGACGAACCCGCCAGCGGAGTAGTGGCACCCCAGGTGTATTGGCGAGTCGGCCGCCAGCGGCCAGCACTCGCAACACGAGGTCGTAGTCCTCCGGCCAGGATTCGTCCCGATACCCACCCACGGCATGCATC
>JBDHMQ010000184.1:0-3960 GCA_039656095.1 Gemmatimonadota bacterium
ACGCGAAGTGGCGGACTACATCGTCAAGCCGACCAGTCCCCGCCAGGTGCTGTCGGTGGTCACGAGATTGCTGGCCGGTCGCAGACTCCGGCACGAACAGATCGCGCGAGATTTCTCAAGCAGGTTTGGCGGTGTTCAGCAGGAGATCGATTCGGCGACCAGCTGGAAGGAGTTTGCCGCGATCCACTCGCAGCTCGTCGATTGGGAACTCGGACTGGAGGCGGCGGGCGAGGCCGATTTTCTCGATATCCTCAACGGACTGAAGCGGGATTCCCGGCGTGGGTTCTGCGACATGGTAAGTCGGCAGTATCCCGACTGGGTGCGTGAAGGATCCACCGACGGCCCGCCGCTCAGCGTGGACGTGTTGCCCGAATTCTTTCGGCCTTTGATCGTGAGCGGAAAGCCGGCGCTGCTGGTAGTCATCGACTGCCTGCGCCTGGATCAATGGCGGGCAATGCTGCCTCTGCTGGATCCGTACTTCGAGATAGAGGAGGCGTTGTACGCGTCCATCCTCCCGACGGCGACGCCGTTCTCACGGAACGCCATCTTCAGTGGCCTGTTTCCGGACGAACTCGAAGAACGCCGCCCCGGCTGGTACGCCTCCGGTGACGATGAAGGGTACAATTCGTTCGAAGACGAATTGCTCCACCAGCATATGCGTGAGTTGGCGGCTCATGAAGTGACCACGCACTACGAAAAATTATTCTCCGCGGACCAGGGTGAGGGGATGCTCCGCCGGTTGCCGGGCTACCTTACTGGCTCGTCGGTTACGGCTCTCGTGTTTGGATTCGTCGATCTGCTGACACACGGCCGCAGCGAGTCACACCTGATTCGCGAGGTAGCCCGAGATGCGCCAGCGTTGCGTTCACTCACGGTCACCTGGTTCGAGAGATCTGCGGCCTTTGCCGCATTGCGCGAAGCGTCAGACCGTGGGGTGAAGGTGCTGTTGACGACAGATCATGGGTCGATTCACTGCAATCATCCGGCGACCATCTATGCGCGGCGTGACGCGACGGCGAACCTGCGGTACAAATTTGGTCGTGACCTCCGACTCGAAGACCCGCGTACCGCCATGCTGGTGACGGACCCCGCGGACCTGCGGCTGCCAGATCGTGGTCCCAACACCCGGTACGCGATATGCCGTGGAGACCACTATTTCGTTTACCCGACTAAGCTGCGGGAATATCAGAGCCGGTACCGTGACAGTTTCTTGCATGGCGGCATCAGCCCGGAGGAGATGATCCTGCCGGCCGCATTCCTCAGCCCCAAATAGAAGCCTGTTAATGACCGAAGCGTATCGTAGGCTGTTCAGCTACCTGCGGCCGTTCCGCGGCAAGTTTTCTCTGGCCGTCGGACTCGGCTTCGTATCGGCCGTCCTGGACGTGTTCAGCTGGATTCTGATCATTCCGCTGCTGCAGTCGCTGTTCGCCGGTCAGCCGCTGGCCGCCGCTGGTGACAGCCAGATGGACCGCGTCCTCGACGCGGTGATCGGCGACCTGATACGTGGCGCGGAACCGCTCGAAGCCCTGTGGAGAGTTTGCTTCGTGTTGCTGGCGGCTCTCGTGGTCAAGAACGTCTTCCTGTTCGGGTCGACGGTATTTCGCATCCAGATTCGCGAGGGCGTCGATCGCGCGATGCGTGAGCAGGCGTTCGGCCGGCTCCAACTCCTTCCACTGTCCTTTTACGCGACCGCACAGACGGGGGATCTGATGACCCGCGTCGTGCAGGATTCCCGCAAGGCGCGGGAAGCGGTCACGACGCAGTTGCTGGACCTGGTCAGAAAGCTTCTCACCACGCTGGTGTATCTCGCAGCTCTGCTGATGCTGAGTTGGCGTCTGACCCTGATCACCCTGCTTCTCGTGCCGATACTCGTGGCCGCCCTTGGCCCGCTCACGAGGCGGCTGCACCGTGGATACCGACAGGCCTACAACCGGCAGGGATACATCGTCAGCCTGCTTCAGGAAGTGATCAGCGGCGTGCGCCTGGTGAAGGCGTCCGGTGCGGAGGAGCACGAACGTCGGCGATTTGAGAAGCAGTCGGGGCAGTACACGCGCCGTATCGTACGCAGTGGAATTCTGTTGGAGGCCACGGGTCCGCTCTCCGAGATTGCTTCGTCAGTCGTCGCCGTGGCGCTGATCATCATTGGTGCCGTCATGGTGCTCGAGAGCGGGTCAATCGCGCCGGCGGCGTTTCTAGCCTTCCTGACGATCGCCCTGCGGGTCATGTCGCCGCTCAAGGTGCTGGCCACCCTGCCTGCGAAACTGCAGGCCTCGTCGGCAGCGGCCGAACGGTTCTTCGAACTGTTCGACCTGCCTGTCGAGCGGGACACCGGCTCGCAGCAGATTTCCGAGCTCAGACAAGCGATCCGCTTTGATGGCGTGGAGTTTTCGTACGATTCGGATCGCCCCGTTCTGCGCGGCATCGACCTTACTGTGCACCGGGGCGAGGTCGTGGCGCTGGTCGGCCAATCCGGTGGCGGCAAGAGCACACTGGTGGACTTGCTGCCGAGGTTTATCGATCCCACGGCCGGCAGCGTCGAGTTCGACGGAGTGGACGCTCGCGAGTACCAATTGACTGATCTGCGCTCGCTGTTTGGTATCGTGAGCCAGGAGACGGTCATTTTTCATGACACGGTCACGGCAAACATCGCATACGGCGAGCCCGGACGGTGGACCGCAGAAGAAGTCGTTGAGGCGGCCCGGGCCGCCAATGCGCTCGACTTCATCGAACAGATGCCGGACGGATTTGACAGCCTGCTTGGTGACCGCGGCGTTCGCCTGTCAGGTGGACAGCGCCAACGCATCGGCATAGCCCGGGCGATTCTTCGTGATCCCCCGATTCTCATTCTCGACGAGGCCACGTCATCGCTGGACTCCGAGTCGGAGCTGCAGATTCAGAAGGCGCTCAGCCGGTTGCTGACGGGCCGAACGGTGTTCGTCATTGCCCACCGCCTGTCTACCATCTACACGTCGGACCGGATCCTGGTGATTGACGAAGGGCGGATTGCAGAGCAGGGAACCCATGCCGAGTTGTACGCCATGGACGGTCGATACCGGCGACTTCACGACCTTCAGCTCGCCGCGCCGCTGCAGGCGATGGAAGAAGCAGCCACTGCGAGCGAGGACTCCGAATGATCCGTCCTGCTTCCGTTACGCACGTCTTGCACGTAGACACCGGCCGGGAGTGGCAGTCGGTGCGCGACCAGGTGCGGTTGCTGGTGCAGGGGCTGCGTGATGAACCCGATGTCCGGCAGGCTGTAGCAACGGTTGGTCCGTCACGACTCGCTGCTGAATGCCGCGAGCTTGGAATACCGGTGTTCTCGTTGCCGGGAGCTGTCGGCGCCGACCGGCGTGCAATCGGAAACCTGGTCCGGCATGTTCGCGAGGGATGGGACGTCATTCATGCGCATGATGCCAGGGCTGTGGCGATGATGGTGTACATCCAGGCGCTCGTTGGTTCCCAGGCTGCTCTCGTGGCCTCGCGTCGCTCCAGCGCGCCGCCGACCGCTTCAGGTCCGATGAGCCGCTGGCATCGGGCGGATATTGTACTCGCTGTCTCCGAACCTGCCCGCGACGCGCTGATTCACGCCGGAATTGAGCGCAGGCGTGTAGTTATCGTCCCCAACTGCATCGTAGCCGAAGAAATCCCTGACGGATCGGCAGGAATCCTGCGCAGCGCGGTGGGTGCAACGCTCGAGCACAGGGTTATTGCTTCGTTCACCGGCCTGACGGCCCATCGAGACCACCAGACGTTTATTCAGGCCGCCGCCCTGCTTCGGGACCGTGTCCCGGAGGCTCGCTTCGTCATTCTCGGCCGAGGACCTGAGCGCCGTTCCCTTGAGGACATGATCGACGAGTACGAACTGGTGGGACGAGTGTGTCTGCCCGGACATCTACCGGATGCGCGACAGTATCTTGGAGAGATCGACGTGTTCGTCATGCCGTCTCTGAGACAGGAGGT
>JBDHMQ010000185.1:0-3955 GCA_039656095.1 Gemmatimonadota bacterium
CGGCGCAGGGCTCGTGTTGCTGTGGATTGCGCTAGACTGGCCGGTCGGGGCGTTGGGGGCCGGCTATCTCGCCTCCGTGCACATGTTGCAGTTTCTGATGATTGCTCTGCTCGTACCAGCGCTGATGCTACTCGGAATTCCGGCAGAGGCATTCCGACGGCTCGGGCAGAGTCGTGCCATTCGTCCGTTGCGCCTCGTCACTCATCCGTTGATCGCGCTCGGTGTGTTTGGCGTCGTGCTGTTCTACACACATATCCCGGCTGTCGTGGACGGTTGGATGTCCTCGCAGACCGGATCGTTCGGTATCGACATGATGTGGCTGGCAGCCGGGCTGGTGTTCTGGTGGCCGGTCATCGCGCCTGTGCCTGAGCGACCGCGTTTTCCGGCTCCGGTCAAGATGGGGTACGTGTTCCTGGCCACAGTTCTGAACACGATGCCCTATGCCTTTCTGACGTTTGGCGAGCTTCCGTTTTATGGGATCTATGAGCTGGCACCACCTGTGACCGGGATTTCGACCCGACAGGATCAGCAGATCGCAGGGCTGTTGATGAAGATGGGTGGCGGGATCATCCTGTGGACGGCGATCACCGTGCTGTTCTTCCGCTGGTTTCAGCGAGAGGGGGCTGAGTAGGGGTGGGGAGGTTCATCGCCGCATTTGCGGCCATCTACCTGATCTGGGGATCGACCTACCTGGCCATCAAGCTGGCGATCGCCTCGATCCCTCCGTTCCTGATGCTCTCGTTTCGGTTTATTCCGGCCGGCCTGCTGCTGTACGCGTTCCTGCGCCTGCGCGGAATTCCGGCGCCAACCCGCAAGCAGTGGCTCGCGGCCGCTGGGGTCGGCACGCTGATGCTGGCCGGCGGCGTCGGCGCGGTCGCGCATGCCGAACGGTCGATTCACAGCGGTCTCGCCGCGCTGCTCGTCGCCGCCGTCCCGATGTGGATGGTACTGTTCGATTGGATGGGACCTGCCCGGCGCCGCCCGACGCGTCGCGTGCTCGTCGGTCTGGCCGTCGGCTTTCTCGGAGTCGGGCTGATTGTCGGTCCGGCCTGGGAAGGGGCGGGAATGGCGGGCCTGGGGGCCGTCGCAGTGGTGATGTTCGGTACGATGTGCTGGGCCCTCGGTTCGGTGTATTCCCGGCACCTGTCCAAGCCGAAGTCGGCGTTCATGTCCTCGGCCATGCAGATGACCGGGGCGGGTGTTTCACTATTTCTGCTCGCGGTGTTGTCTGGCGAGATCGCGACATTTGACCCTTCCATCATAACGCAGCAGTCAGCGATGGCCGTCGGCTACCTGATCGTGTTCGGCTCGATCATCGCTTATGCGGCATACGTGTGGCTGTTGCACCATACGACCCCCGCCCGGGTATCGAGCTACGCGTTCGTGAACCCGCTGGTCGCGATGTTATTGGGTGTCTGGCTTGGGAACGAATCGTTCGGCCCCATGGCGATATTTGCGGCGATGCTGGTGGTGACATCTGTCGTGCTGGTGACCCTGGGAGGGAGAGAGTCGGCGTGAGTTCACGCAAACTGACATTCGAGGGTGCGGCCGGCGATCGGCTAGCCGCCCGGCTCGACATGCCGGACGGTGACGCGTCTTCGTGTGCGCTGTTTGCCCACTGCTTCACGTGCTCGAAAGACCTGAGGGCGGTGGGCCGAATCTCGAGCGCGCTGGTAGAGGAGGGCATCGGTGTGCTGCTGTTCGACTTCACGGGTCTTGGCGAGAGCGAGGGCGATTTTGCCGATACGAGTTTCGCATCGAACGTTGAGGACCTGGTCGCCGCGGCCCGGTTTCTAGAGGGTGAGGTCAGTCCGCCCAGTATCCTCGTAGGCCACTCGCTGGGAGGGGCGGCGGTCATACAGGCTGCGCATGAAATCGACAGCATCACGGCCGTCGCGACGATTGGCGCCCCGGCGGATCCCGGGCATGTGGAGCACCTGCTGGGCGAGGCGATGCAACAGATTCGGACAGAGGGTGAGGCCGAAGTGACGATCGGCGGGCGACCGTTTCTCGTGCGCCGGAAGTTTCTCGAGGATCTGGAGGGGACGAGGCAGGCGGAGCGCATCAAGACGCTCGGCCGGCCCCTGTTGATCTTCCACTCTCCCGTGGACACGATTGTAGGGATAGAAAATGCCGCCCTGATCTTCGAGGCGGCTCGGCATCCAAAGAGTTTCGTGTCGCTCGACCGAGCGGATCACTTGCTCACGGATCCCGAAGATGCAGAATACGTAGGCCGCGTTCTGGCAGCGTGGGCCCGCAAATACATCTCATGAGGAGTACCGACATGACGCAGGGCGGCAGGACAGGGACACGGATGCTATCGGCAGCAGCCGGCATGATGCTGGCGCTGTCGGCTTGTGCGACGAACCCGGCCACAGGAGGCCGGATGTTGTCGCTCGTAAGCGAAAGCCGCGAAATCGAGATGGGCCAACAGTTCGCCGAGACCATCCCGGGCCAGTTCGGCATCTACGACGACGACGATCTCCAGGCTTACGTGGACAGCGTTGGCCAGGCTCTGGCGGCCGTCGGTGAGCGGCCGCAACTGCCCTGGTCGTTCCAGGTCGTTGATGATCCGGTGATCAACGCCTTCGCACTTCCGGGCGGTCCGATCTACCTGGCGCGCGGCATCATGGCCCACTTCAACTCCGAAGCGGAGATGGCATCCGTGCTCGGGCACGAGCTGGGCCACATCACTGCCCGCCACATCGTCGAAGCGCTGAGTCGTCAACAGTTGGCGCAGATCGGGTTCACGGCGGGAATGATCGCCGTGCCCGGAATCCGTCCATTCGGCGATGCATTGGGCAGCGGCCTCGGCCTGCTGTTTCTGAAGTACGGGCGTGATGACGAAAGCCAGTCGGATCTGCTGGGCCATCGGTACATGACAAGGCTCGGGTACGATCCGGAGGCCGCCGTGGACATGTTCAAGATCCTCGAGCGTCAGCGGGAGTCTTCGGGCCGATCCGTTCCGGAATGGCAGGCGTCTCACCCCAACCCGGGAAATCGCGTCGAGGCGGCAGAAGAGCGTGCGGCAGCCGATGGGTACCCTGGCGGGATCCTGCGACGCGACGAGTATCTCCGACATATCGAAGGGCTGGTCGTAGGCGAAGATCCCAATCAGGGGTACTTCGAAGACGATCGTTTCCTCCATCCCGGACTCGCCTTCCAGATTGATTTTCCTGCTGAATGGCCTCGTCAGAACAAGCCGTCCGATGTTACGGCGATAAGCCCGAACCAGGACGCAATTCTCCAGATGACCCTTGCGGTGGGCATGACGCCGGCCGAGGCAGCGGAGGAGTTCTTCCGGCAGGACGGTGTTCGCCGTACGGGATCGGCCGATCGCACGATCAACGGTCTTTCTGCTGTGATGGGAAGTTTCCGTGCAACGACACGCGGGGGGACTCTTGAGGGACTCGTCCTGTTCATCCGGCACGATGAGTTGACGTATCAATTGATCGGCTACACAACTTCATCACGTTTCGGCCAGTACTCTCCCGAATTCGAGCATTCGTTGGAAAGCTTTGCCAGGTTGACAGACAGCCGGTTGCTGAACGTAGAGCCGAAGCGGATCGACATCGTCAAAATTCAGGAGTCGATGAGCGTAGAAACGTTCAACGAGCGGTTTCCGTCCACGGTCGAATTCAACGAGTTGTTGCTGCTCAATGGATGGACGGCCGGACAGCGTCTGGAGGCAGGCACGCTGGTCAAGCGGGTGACCGGAACGGGTGGTCCCCGGTAACACGGCTGCCAACTCGTTCGTAGTGGCGCAGATCCTGCACGATTTGCGCGCTGAGACTCAGAATCTGGCCACGTTTATCGGGCCCGACACAACCGTCGGAGTCCATTCGGGCCGGTAATTCGCCCCCGCGTGCGCGGGACGGGGGTGGGATCAGTATCCGCGCTGCCAAGGAGGCACCGTTGCATTTCGCGAGGAAAACCCGAGTACTTCTCGCCGGTT
>JBDHMQ010000186.1:0-3954 GCA_039656095.1 Gemmatimonadota bacterium
TGGTCGTCGGTGGCGTCGGTATCATGAACGTGCTGTTGGCATCTGTGAGCGAGCGGACGAGAGAGATAGGCTTGCGGAAGGCTGCGGGCGCTCGAGCGACGGACATCCGGATCCAGTTCCTCGCCGAGTCACTGGCCATATCGGGTCTCGGGTGCGTAATCGGCCTTGTGTTTGGAATGGGGGTCGCGACGATACTCGCTGGAGTCGTGCGTCAGCTTACAGATGCTCCCGTCCAAGCGGCCTTCACGTGGCCATCGCTATTGATCGCCGCCGGTGCTTCGTTGCTCGTAGGACTGGTGTTCGGTACCTGGCCAGCCCGACGAGCGGCGAGGCTATCTCCCATCGAAGCACTTCGAGACGAATAACAAAAACTTTCGATCCATACCTCGATAACCCATTATCGTTGCCTGTCAAATTGTGGACCAAGGGACCAACCAGCAGAGGACACTTATGAAAGCACAGACACTCTTTGCCGCACTTGCCGCGCTCGCCCTGGTGGCGAATCCGGTGGGGGCGCAGAGCTCGGCCGACTCCGAGCAGACCTTCGCTGCCCGTTTTGGCGGCACGGTGGCGGTCAGCGGCGATGAAGTATTCGTCGGCGAATCCGGAAACGTATTTCGGCCGGGAATGATCTATGTCTACCAACGCGACGCGTCCGGCCAGTGGGCTGAGGCGGGCGTGCTGACCGACAGCGGCAATCGCACAGCGGACCGGTTCAGCGGCAGCATGGTTGTCGAGGGTCGGGTCATGCTCGCTTCGGTGAATCCCCGAAATGACGATCCGGCTGGCGTAGCGTCGTTCTATCGGGACGATGACGGAAACTGGATAGATGCCGGCCAGCTTCCGCATGAAACGATTGATGGAGAAGGATTCGGTGCCGCGTTGGCCGTTACCGACCAACATGTATTTGTTGGTGCACCCGGTGGCGATGAGCTCGCTGGAGTGGTCTATGTGTTCGCTTGGTCCGAGGACGGAGGATGGGCAGAGACGGGAAAACTCGAAATCGAAGACGGTGAGGGTACCGGATTTGGTAGATCGGTTGCGGTATCCGGTAGCGACTTGTTGGTCGGCGCGCCGTCGGACAACGATGGCTCCGGCAACGTCTATCATTTCCAGCTCTCCGACGATGGCTGGACGAACGCTGGTCGTCTACCCGTGAACGTAGCCAGTGACAGTGCTCGTGGTGGCGCAGGCGCCGGTTCGGCCGTCGCACTGAGCGATGGAATGGCGCTCGTTGGTGCGCCTCGTGCAGCCGGTGGCAACGGAGCGGTATTGGTTTTCGAGTCGGACGAAGAGGACGGGGGCTGGAATCAGGAAACCACCCTGCTACCGTTCCAGGGATCGACAAACCTTGAAGGTCGCCGGGCCCGGTTTGGTCCGCGATTTGGATCGTCAATTGTGGTCGATGGTTCGTCCGTCTGGGTAGGAACTCCAGGCCGGAGCACCGTCTATTCATTCCATCGCGACGATGACGGCTGGTCGGTCGGAACGATCAGAGGTGAAGAGGCGGCGGATACTCGCCGACCGAGCGGGTTCGGTGGTGCGCTGGCGATGGCGGGCGATCTGGGTGTGATCGGAGCTTCCGGCGCGAGCCGTGGCCTGGGTGAAGCAACGATCTACGAGCGTACCGACGCAGGCTGGGCGGCTGTGACGACGGTTCGTTCGGAGCCAGAGTCTCTCGACCCGATCGTTGGCAACGATGTCCGCTGCGAGGACGGCGAGGCCAACATGTGGGGCTGCAATAACGTGGATCTCGTGTCGTTCCTGCCAATGAAAGCAATTGGTGGCAAGCCCGGAATCTCGCTGAACGATATGTGGGGTTGGTACGACGAGGATACGGGTAACGAATATGCCATCGTGGGCCGTAGCGATGGTGCTTCGTTCATCGATGTGACGGATCCAGGTAACCCGGTCTACGTTGGCGATCTGCCGATGACCGAGGGTGCCAATATGAGCGTATGGCGGGACATCAAGGTGTACCAGAACCACGCGTATATCGTGTCCGACGGTGCGGGCGAGCACGGAATGCAGGTGTTTGACCTGACCCGGCTGCGCGGACTAACCGAACCACAGGTATTCGACGTTGATTTCCTGTATACGGGCATCGCCAGCTCACACAACATCGTCATGAATGAGGAGACCGGTTTTGCGTATGCCGTTGGCGTCAGCGGCGGCGGCGAGACGTGCGGCGGTGGTCTACACATGATTGATGTGCGTAGTCCGAAGGAGCCCAAGTTCGCCGGATGCTTTTCCGACGGAGAAACGGGCCGCAGCGGCACGGGCTACAGTCACGATGCTCAGTGTGTGAGCTACATCGGTCCGGATCCTGACTACCAGGGTCGGGAGATCTGCATCGGGAGCAACGAGACAGCGCTCAGCTTCTCAGACGTGACCGACAAGGACAATCCGATTTCGATCTCGACGGTCACTTACCCGAATGTGGCATACACTCACCAGGGTTGGTTGTCCACGGACCAGACGATGTTCTTTTCGAACGACGAGGGAGACGAGCCGTCGGGGCTGGTGGAGACTACTCGTACGCTGGTCTGGGATGTGACGGATCTGGACGATCCCGTGTTGATGTCCGAGTACTTTGCGACGACAACGGAAACGGATCACAACCTGTACGTACTCGACGATCTGCTGTACGAGTCGAATTACGGGGCGGGTCTGCGAATCATCGATATCTCGGATCCGGACAACATCCACGAAGTCGGGTTCTTCGATACGGACCCGGGCCTCGGATGCTGTGGAAGCTGGAGCAACTACCCGTACTTCCGCAGCGGCGCCGTGGGAGTCACCGGAGGTGGTGCAGGCTTCTTCATGGTCAAGAAGCACGAAGACATGGTGATGTAACTCTCACCAGACGGTGTATGGCGGCAAGAGCCCGGTCCAGTAGACCGGGCTCTTGTTGTTTCAGGGACCGCTGCTACTCAGATGGGCTATGAATCCCCGTTTTCCGCAGGATGTCTTCCATCAGACACCACCCGGTCAACGCAGATTGAACGAGGTTCACTCCGACGAAGGCCGTAAACAGCAACCACCACTGGCTCACCCATACAGCGAGGGCCAGGCTGACGAGAACGAATGTTCCGGCAATCAGCCGGATCTTATTCTCCATGCTATGTCCACAGTTCATGATTCCTCCAGGTTCGGAAATTCAGTTTATGACACACACCCGGAACAAGAAACGCTCGGTTTTGTTGAAGCGATGTCAACAACCATAGTATTCTACGGGATCTGATTGACTACCTGTACGGAGCAAATGCGATGCGATTGATGAGAGTGTGCGGTGGGATGGCAGCGGTGGCGTTCCTGGTGTTTCCGGTATCACCGGCGGTTGCGCAGCAGTGGAGCTGGCCGGAAGAACCTGAAAATCTGCAAGTGCTTGAGGGGTTTGGGGGACAGCGGCTCGGTAACGTGATGCGCGGATTCACTCGCGCCCTGGGGGTACGGTGCGCCCACTGTCACGTGGGCGAGGATGGTCAACCGCTCAGCACATATGATTTTGCGTCAGACGAGAAACCGACAAAAAACACCGCCCGCACCATGCTGGCTATTCTGGGCGACGTTAACGACAGGCTGGACACGATTGAACCCAGCGGAGATCGGGCCGTCAACATGTGGTGCCATACCTGTCACCGCGGGCGTCCGCGGCCGATGACGCTCGAAGAGGAGCTGGGTGAGACGTACCGGGCGGAAGGAATGGATTCGGCTCTGGCCCAGTACCGCGACTTGCATGAGAATTTCTACGGTCGCGGGGCTTTCGACTTTGGCGAAAACGGGCTCAACGGACTCGGCTACGAGGCGCTGGGTGCAGGAGATGTCGATGGCGCCATTCTCGTATTCGAGAAAAACGTCGAGATGTTTCCGGAATCGAGCAACCTCTACGACAGTCTCGGTGAAGGCTACATGGTGCGCGGCGACACCGAACTGGCGATCAAGAATTATGAG
>JBDHMQ010000187.1:0-6409 GCA_039656095.1 Gemmatimonadota bacterium
CATCCGATTGCGCGCGTGTTAATCCTCTGAAACCACCGGGTCCATAAACCGGATATGTGGAAGCAGCCGGAACATGCCTATGGCGGCACCCACAGCAACGATAATCGCGATGGACCCTGCGACCATCCGACCGTATAGAAGCATACCCGTGCCAAATAGCGCTCCGTAGACCAGTACGCACCCGAGAAACCAGCCCAAGAGAGGGGCGCTGATGCTCTCTTTTGAGTCCTGCTCCTGGTCGCCAACGACGGCCCGCCATCCACCTCCCAAGGGGCGAATCTTGGCGTGGAATGCTCTCAGGGTAGCCTCGTCGGCCGGCTGAGTCAGAAAAGTTGTCACCAGCCAGCCTACCGTCGTTATCGCCACACCAACAACGAGCGTGAGTGAGGGATCCCACGCTTCGAAGCCTAGTCGCATGTGTACGAATTGGAAGTACACGGCAACAACGAACGAAATAATCATCGCCGAAATTTCACTCCATGCGTTGATGCGCCACCAGAACCATCGAAGTAAGAACACCAGCCCGGTTCCTGCACCGATTTGTAGGAGAATCTGGAACGCCTGAAGAGCGTTTTCGAGCCAGAGCGCAACGATGGAAGACAGGATGACCAGAAATACCGTAGAGATTCTGCCGACCCGGACATAGGCCCGTTCATCGAGATCCGGGGAGAGGAAGCGACGGTAAAAATCGTCTACGATGTATGACGATCCCCAATTCAAGTGGGTGCTGATTGTGGACATATAGGCGGCCGCGAGGGAAGCCACGACCACACCAAGCAAACCATGCGGGACGAAAACCAGCATCGCTGGATAGGCCAGGTCATTTCGTACGAGCGAAGGATCAACATTGGGGAATGCCGTGGCGATCGACTCGAGAGATGGATAGACGATCAATGAGGCGAGCGCTACGAGTATCCAGGGCCATGGCCGGATCGCATAGTGGGCGACATTGAACCATAGAGTAGCCTTAACGGCATGTTGCTCGTCCTTCGCCGCCAACATGCGTTGTGCCGCGTACCCACCTCCACCAGGCTCAGATCCCGGGTACCAGGTGCTCCACCATTGAACGGCGATCGGCACGATGAACACGGCCGTCACGGCGCTCCAGTCCGAGAAGTCCGGCATGAGCGACATTTTGGAGGTGACGTCCGGATGTGAAATCAGGCCTGCCAGGCCGCCGACGTCGGGATGGGCCAGTGCGAAATAGGCCGCAGCTATCGATCCGATGAGTGCGATGGCGAAGAGCAGAAGGTCGGTGACCACTACCCCCCACAGGCCCGAGGTAACGGAATAGAGGGCGGTAACCGTTCCGGCGACCAGGACTACGGTGAACTTGTCCACGCCGACCAGTACGCCACCGATCTTGATTGCGGCCAACGTCACCGTGGCCATGATCATCACATTGAAGAACACGCCCAGGTACAGAGCCCGGAATCCACGAAGAAAGGCTGCGGGCTTCCCTGAGTAGCGGAGTTCGTAGAACCCCATGTCCGTAAACACTCCAGAGCGTCGCCACAGCTTGGCATAGAAGAATACCGTGCACATTCCGGTGATCAGGTAGGCCCACCACAGCCAGTTCTGGCTTACTCCACCACTCCGGACAAGATCTGTGACCAGGTTTGGCGTATCCGTCGAGAATGTAGTTGCCACCATTGACGTGCCGACCAGCCACCAGGGCAGGGATCTGCCCGCCAGAAAATATTCATTTGTGTCGGAACCGGCCCGGCGGGTGAAGTAGAGTCCTGTCGCGACGGCAAGAATGCCGTAGAGGCCGACCACCATCCAGTCGAGGGACGTCAGTTGCATCGTGGGCCTTGTTCGGGAGTCGTCAGCGGACCATGACCAGAGCGAAGATCCGCTGGATATACCCCGGAGGCAACGAGTCCGTCAATCCGAGTCCGCACCCTGGGCAAATCCTCGGCCCTGGTGAGGCCGAACATTCGCTCTTCAGTCGGAAGCGTATCAACTCGAATTGAATCATTTTTCAGAAGGCGATGAATCAGCAGTGGCAGGGCGAATTCGTGCTCCTCGCGTGCCAGGGGACTCCGGCTGAATTGTCTGAATTGATTCTCCATGTGCTCAAAAATCGAAGGCTGGAAACCCCACAAATTGGTTGAGACAGGAGTGTTCGGCAGGATGTCCTGTCGAACACCGTCTTCTGAAAATCCTGTGATGTGCTCGTCAGCCACGTGCACATTGAGGAGTTCTTGAATGCCCGATAGCGAACCGTCGTGAGCGATCTTGCAGCAGGCACGACTCACGCGATCTGTGTCTGTGAGTGTGTTGGCGATCGGATACGTGATGAGAAAGTGCACGTCAGCGGAGGAGTTGTCCGAGGTCAGCGCATCAGCCACCGTTTGATGTGCGGTCGGTCCATACCAGTCGTCACCGTTCGCAACCGCGAACGGTCCATCAATGGCTGTTTGTGCGGACAGGACAGCGTGTCCCGTGCCCCAGGTTCGGGTCGCGTCGCCGGGTCGATCTGGCTGAATCACGATCGAGAGACTCGCGCCCATCCCGTCTGCTATCGGGTAGAGTTGGGCCTCGAAAGGATCCACACAGTCATCGCGCGTCATTATGACGAAAGCCTGCACGTACAGCATCGTGCATCGTGTAGGCCATGAGAATCTCGTTCTGAGGCCCGACCGGGGCGAGTTGTTTCGGACCGCCGTAGCGTTTTCCCCTCCCGGCAGCGAGGATCAGCAGGGAGAGTTGTCTGACACTAGAAATAGAGTGCACGCCCGCCTAAATGGAACAGCCAATCGGAGGGGATGGGCCTGGATACGGCCCATCCAGGAGCCTGGATACGGAGAGACAGTCCGGCGCCACCAGCTGCTTGAAAATAGGAGAGATGGAAGGTATGAAAACCTTGTTGCAGAGCGATTTGGCCTTGCCGCTCAGTCATGCCATGCAGTCCGTCGTGATCCACAACGATTTCCGATCCGATCATCAAACGAGATCCGTCGTCCGAGGCAAGTGTAAACTCGTAGATCCCCTCCTCGGGAACGTGGAGATAGCCGTCGAACGTGAGGCCGAAGTGTTCATGCGCCTTCGCCGGCGTGTGTTCAGGGGCCGCCGGCCCGGCAGACAGGGGAGTAGAACTGATTAGCTCGTCAACAGAGTGAAAGTCATCCTCGAAGTATTTGCGCAGGAGCCTGGTTGACAGGTCGGAGCGCAGGATCGGGTGGGGAACCTGAGGAGACACACGACGGAATGTTGCAGATGCAGGAGCCGTGGCGCGTCCACTTGTGAGGAAGGCGCGGGCCCTGACAGTAACCGTTCCACGTCCGGGACTGATCTGGAAAGGACCTTCGTATCTCGGTGAAGTGAGATCTGGATCCGTTCCATCGAGGGTATAGTGGATTGGTGCATGAGACAGCGCGACGCCCAACTCGACTACCACGAAATCTTCGAGCGTGAGCTGATCGCGTTCCAGTCCTGTCACGTCGGGCAATCTGTAGTTCACACCACGGCGATCAAGTTGCTCGAGTTCCCGTGGAAGGCGAGCAACAAACGAGTCCCAGTCTCTGGCCTCCCTCGGGCTCCACAGCACCTCGGATAGGGCGAGTGCGCGCGGATAGGCCATGTACTCCACCTGGTCAGCGGTGAGCATGTACTCCGTCCATACGTTGGCCTGCCCCCCGAGTACGTGGGTCGCTTCTCGAGAAGACAGTTCCTCGGGGACGGGCTCAAAGGAATACACGTTCTCCAGAGGGTTGAATCCACCAATCGCCAGGGGTTCATTTTCTGCCTTACCCTGGTAATGGTCGAAGTACATGTGGCTCCCGGGTGTCATGATGACGTCGTGCCCTCGCCGAGCCGCTTCGATGCCTCCCTGGGTGCCTCGCCACGACATCACGGTGGCGTCCGGGGCCAGCCCTCCCTCGAGGATTTCATCCCAGCCGATCAGCTTCCTACCGTGAGAATTGAGGTATGTCTCGATGCGTCGAATGAAGTAGCTCTGGAGCTCGTGCTCGTCAGCCAGGCCCTCACGTCGGATCACGGATTGGGCCAGCTCGCTGGCCTCCCATGTGCTCTTGGGCGCCTCATCGCCACCGATATGGATGTACTCACCCGGAAACAAGTCCATCACTTCGTCCAGCACGCTCTCCAGAAATGCGAACGTCTCTTCGCTTGGACAGTAAATGTCTTCATAGACGCCCCAGCGGGTCCCCACCTCGAACGGGCCGCCAGTGCAGGAAAGGGCAGGGTAGGCAGCGAGTGCTGCAAGTGAGTGCCCCGGCATCTCGATTTCCGGAATGACCGTGACGAATCGCTCGGCGGCGTATGCCACAACCTCGCGAATTTCGTCCTTGGTATAGAACCCACAATATTCCTCACCGTCTCCAACAAACGGATCGAAATTCCTCTCAACGATCGTCTCGGCCCGGCACGAGGCGACGGAGGTTAGCTTCGGGTAGCTGTCAATCTGAATTCGCCAACCCTGGTCTTCAGTCAGGTGCCAATGGAAGCGGTTCATCTTGTAGCTGGCCAACAGGTCGACGTACCGCTTTACGAATTCCACCGGAAAGAAATGCCGCCCGACATCGAGATGCATGCCACGGTAGGAAAACCGTGGCATGTCTGCCACATGGACGCTGGGGAGGAAGACCCGCCCTTCGTCATCGACCGCAAATAATTGGCGAAGCGTCTGAAGTCCGTAGAAGGCGCCGGCAGGACTCCCGGCATCGATTCGCACTCGGCCGTCCTCAGAATCAAGCCGATAGCTTTCATCATCCCCAGCAGCGTTGTCACCGATCGTGATCGTAACGTTGGCCTCAGCAACGGCGGCAGATTGCAAGAAGGGCGTCCCCAGTTGACTCGATCGCTCTTCGACCCATGCATTGAGCGATGGAAGAAACAGGTCTGCGCCAGGACCGCTTACGGAGATGCGCACCGGAGCACCGATACTGAAGCTGGTCCCCGTCTGACTTGAATGTGCTGGTATTGGAATAATCGGGGATTCACCGGATGGTTGCCAGGTGCTGATGTTTCGCCCACACGAGACCAGGACCAATTGCAGGGCCAGTGGGATTGAGATGGCTCTATTCATGCATCTATGTTGTGACAGCATGACCTGCAAAGAAAGGACACTGGTGTATCTTGACGGACCGCCGCCCGTGCTCCTAAGGTCTTCGGACGGCATTAGTAGAGACATCACAGGAGGGATGCAGTGGATAGGTATGTAGTCACACTGAGTCGGTTTATTCTCGAGCAGGAACGCGACCATCCGCGGGCGACCGGAAGCCTCACGAGCCTACTGTACGATATTGGTCTTGCCGCCAAGTTGATCCACCGCGAGGTGAGCAAAGCGGGCCTTGTAGACATCCTCGGGATGACCGGCAACGAGAACGTGCACGGCGAGAAGGTTCGCAAGCTCGACGAGTATGCGCACGACGTGATATTCAACGCGATGGACCACGGCGGACATCTGTGTGTGATGGCATCGGAAGAATCGGAAGAGCTGATGCCGATTCCTCCGAAATTTCCGATCGGGGACTACGTACTCCTGTACGATCCTCTTGACGGGTCTTCGAACATCGATGCGAATATTTCGATCGGGACGATTTTCTCCATACACACACGCGTGTCCGACTGTGGCCCAGGAAACCTCGCTGACTGTCTGCAGCCAGGTTCTCGCCAGGTGGCCGCGGGGTACGTGATGTACGGGTCTTCGACGGTGCTGGTGTATTCGACCGGCGACGGGGTACATGGGTTCACCCTCGATCCGTCGATCGGGGAATTCCTGCTGTCGCATCCCGACATCCGCATTCCGGAACCGGGTAAGCGCATCTACAGCGTCAACGAGGGAAACTTTGATTGCTGGACGAAGGGCCAGCAGGAACTCGTGAACGAGCTGCGTGGCGGTTGCCACGGCGATCCCTTCAGTGCGCGGTATGTAGGTTCGCTGGTCACTGACTTTCACCGCACACTGATGTACGGCGGACTGTTCATGTACCCCGCAGACAGCAGGAATCCGAACGGCAAGCTGCGGCTGCTCTATGAGGCATCACCGTTCGCTTTCCTGTGTGAACACGCGGGAGGGCGGGCCACCGATGGCAGACAGGATATCCTGGCACTTCAGCCCGAGGGTCTGCATCAACGCACGCCCCTGTATATGGGGAATCCCGAGTGGATAGAAATGGTCACCGAGTTTCTGGCCAGGGACGACGCCGACTGAGTTCGTTCACCAGGTTGGACAGGCGACACGATAACGCAAGAAGGGGGCTCCAACACGGAGCCCCCTTCTTGCGTTACCTACCCGACGTCGCGCTAACGCGCGGCTTTGGGTTTTTCTAGAAGAGCACTTTTACTCCCAGCTGTGCACTTCCCTGCGTGGTTCTGAATCCAATAGCCGATTCCTGGCCAAAGCTCGGATTCACGGAGTACAGGAAGTTGCCCGTAGTTT
>JBDHMQ010000188.1:0-3935 GCA_039656095.1 Gemmatimonadota bacterium
GGCCACCTCGGCTCCGAGGATAAACAGAATAGCCGTGTAGTAGAACGACACGACGACCAGGGTGAGCGTTGCAAACGCAGAGAAAACTCGTGAGAAATCCGCGATCTCAGTCAGATACACGCCAAGGCCGTACTTGACGGCCTCAAACCCGGCACTGGCGAAGACTGCCGCCACGATGGCCGTTCGCCATCCCAGACTTGTTGTCGGCACGAATTTGTAGATCAGCAGGAACATCAGGAATATCGCACCAAAGGCCGTCAGGTAGCCCAACAGAGTCAGCGCCGGTCCGGAAGGAATTGGCGTTCGAGACAGCACACGTTGGCTCATCGCGAGAAAGGTCGTGGTAATCCCGATGTTGGCCAGCAGGAGCACCGAGGCGGCCAGAACCAGCTGTAGATCACGCAGCTTTGCGACCAACGGACTGATCCCATGACGCAAGTCGAAGACATGGTCCAGCGCTGTACGCAGGGATCCGAACAGCCGTGTCGAGAACCAGATGAACAGCAGGGCTGAGATAGGACTGGCTGACTGGGATGCGTCAGTCAGATCCAGGATCGTGGTCCATATTTCAAGGCGGACCGACTCAGAAACAGGCAGGAACCCCGCGAGCCAATCCAGGGCCACGTCGGGAGGCACGTTAAGCGTGGGTGCGAGTATCGCCCCGGCAGCTGCAACGAGCAGCAACAGGAAAGGGATTGCCGCCAGTAGCAAGCTGAAGGTCAGCCCCGACGCCAGAAAGAAAATGTTGTCGGCACCCGATTGGTCATAGACCTCACGGGCAAATCCGACAGCACCGCGGACTCCGCCTTCGAATCCGGGAATGGGGACCGGGCCACGGTGGCTCAGCGTATTTGTCCGCCCGGGGTCAGCCGTCAGTCTCGTCCGGCTGTTCGGCCTCAACGCCAGCACGAGCCACTTTTTCTCGATAGACTTCTTTCGACTCGGAAACCCGATGCTCAAGATCTTCCCGCGCCTTCCGGGCCGCCTCACGGCCCGCACGCACTGCTTCCTCTGCGCGAACTCGTCGCTCGCGAAGATCTTCACGTGCTGTATCGACTCGCAATGTCACTTCGTCGCGGACCTTGTCGTAGCCGCGCTCGACATCGGACTTCACCTGGCCGAAGCGGTCATCGGCATCGTCGCGAAGCCGACGAAGACCATCTCGCAACTCAGCCTGTGTTTCTTCGCCTGTCTTGGGGGCATACAGCAACGCGACGATCGCACCGAGAATCGCTCCACCAAGGAACGCTCCCAGGTTTGAGCCTCGTCGCTCGACCACTACATAGGGCATTTCATCATAGTCGGACATGTCGGTTCCACTATCTTAATTGGGGATCCACCGTATGCATTCAATCTAGTGGATCCCCGGGAAGACATCTACTCCACGATTCGAGCGTACGCGTCGGCATCCCACATCGGCCGGTCGTCCGCATTCGCTACTTCCAGGCCCAGGTAGAAGATGAGCCGTCCGATTCGGGCCATCTTGTCGTAACCAATCTTGTCCACCTCATCCGATACCTGATGGTAGTCGTCGTGCGGACCGTTGAAGAAGAACAGGATCGGGACGCCCTTACGCGCGAAATTGAAGTGGTCCGAACGAGAGTAAAAATTCTCCTCCGGCCATATATCGTCGATGACCTGCATATCCAACTCCGGATGCGAAGCCGCAATCGCATCGACAAGCGGACCCAGGGTCGACTCCTCTTTCCCGATAGCAACGATGGTGTCCTGCCAGTTCCGACCGATCATGTCGATATTCAGATCGGCAACCGTCTTATCCAGCGGAAGCGTCGGATGCTCCGAATACCACTGCGACCCCAGTAGTCCCTTTTCCTCACCACTCACTGTCATGAACGCGAGCGAGCGGCGGGGACGTGTCTCCAGGGAAGCGAACGCCTGGGCCAGCTCGATAATTGTCACGGTTCCCGACCCGTCATCGTCGGCCCCGTTGTTGATCGAGTCGCCCTCGACATTCGAGTTCACGCCGATATGGTCCATGTGTGCCGTGAAAAATACGTATTCGTCCCGCAACTCCGGATCAGATCCTTCCAGGATACCAATCGTGTTCGGAGCTGTCTCCACACTGACAACCGCCTCGGTGCGAAGCCGGGCAGACCACCCGTCTGTGCTTTCATTTCCCGAAAATATCGCAGCGACCTGCTCCGGAAGCCGGGAGTGCACAAGGTAGACAACAGGTGCCGCTGTCTCGGCAATCTCTCCGACCTGCATTCGCTCGCCACCAAGAAACCGACGAAGCCTGTTCATGAAATCATCGGGCACGTCAAGCGAGAGAACGATTCCTGACGGTTCACCCTCGAATAACTCTGACAGCCCACCGCCGAACACTTGTCGCAGATTCTCCATCGTGACACGCATGGCAACGGTCTTACCTGTTACATCGGGCAACTCGTCACCGGTCGTGAGCAGATGCAGGTCTCCACTGCCCTCCGAGATTCGTGCTTCATAGGAAGGCAGATAGTCTTCGCCAAATTCCAGTTGCCACGAGCCGTTCGGACCCGTAAACGCCACCATGTGTCCGCTCTCCGGCCCGGCTCGCATCGTGGTCAGTGGGTAGTCCTGAAACCA
The DNA here is from genome assembly GCA_039656095.1 of Gemmatimonadota bacterium. Classification (GTDB taxonomy): domain Bacteria; phylum Gemmatimonadota; class Gemmatimonadetes; order Palauibacterales; family Palauibacteraceae; genus JARFPW01. The sequence continues at coordinate 2,587 of JBDHMQ010000188.1, forward strand.
ACTGTCCCCATTGCCTGGGCGGAGCCCGAACGATTCGAACTGGCTGGCGACGTACTCGGCTGTCTCCTGAAGTTCAGGGCTCGGCGTATCCCGGCCTCGCATGGAATCGTCTGCTATGATCCCAAGACGTGTACGCAATTCATTCACGTCAATCTGGGCTGCCGCCGCTGAAGCTGCCGTATCTTCCGGTTGCGAGGGTGTCGACTGCGCACCCGCGTTTGAAGGCACGACCAGCGACATAGTCAGCACCAGCATTGCACCCCATCCACCCACCAAACCCTGTTTCCTCATTGCTCACACCTTTCATATTTATTCGCGTGCCCGCACGCTGGGCGCGGACAGGAACTTCCCGGGGGGCACGAAGTGTACCCTGAGCCCGGACAACACGACATTCTGAGAAAAGACTCTGCCCTTACATGAACACGCGAGCAGGCACATCGGCTGAACGGGACACGGAAGACCGATCAGCGGTCCGTCCGGACTTGATGGCTCCCCTGCATGTGTCATCGATCGGCCGCCTCGAATTCATCGCTCGCGGAATCGTTGATGGCTTTCTGATCGGTCTGCATCGATCCCCCCATCGCGGATTCTCAGTCGAGTTTGCCGAAAACCGACCGTACTACCCCGGGGATGATATTCGGTTCGTGAACTGGAAGATGTATGGTCGCTCGGACCGGTACTATATCAAACAGTTCGAAGAAGAAACGAACCTGCGGGCGTATCTGCTGCTGGACACAAGCCTGTCCATGGACTGGGTTTCGGACGAGACCAAATACGTCCGAAAGATCGAATACGCCAGGCTATTGGCGGCGTCGCTGTCTGTGCTCTTGTTGCGCCAGGGCGACGCGGTCGGTCTGCTGGCCTTCGATGATGAGATCAGGGCACACGTAGCACCCCGTGGCGTCCTGCGACACTTGAATCGATTGGTGCGAGAGTTGGAGTCGTTGTCGGGACAGGGTACGACCGAGGCTGAGCGCGCGTTGCGCGATGTCTCCATGCGATTGCGACGACGCGGCCTGGTAATCCTGATATCCGACTTGCTTGTTGATCCGGATGCAACGCGCGATGCGCTCCACTATCTTACGCACCGTGGGCATGAAGTGATCGTGTTTCACCTTATGGATCCTGCAGAGTGCAGCCTGCCAGCGGCGGGAGACGCCGTGTATTACGATCCTGAGACAAACGAAGAGCTCCGTTCCAGCAGTTCGACGCTGCGCCGGGAGTATGAACGCGCCGTGGCCGAGTCGATCTCGGAATGGCGACGTGTCTGCAGTCGAATGGGAGCAAGCTACGAAGTCCTGACGACTGACGTCCCGATCGGACGCGGTCTACGCAAATATCTGGAGAAG
>JBDHMQ010000189.1:0-3909 GCA_039656095.1 Gemmatimonadota bacterium
CGGATTGATGTACTGACGGCCGAAGGCGCGTTTGTTACCCGCGTGCAATCCGGGGATGATGGACGGTTTCGAGTTGGTGTTGATCCCGGGTCCTACATCCTCGACCCAGAATCTGGGAATCCTTTTCCGATCGCCGCTGAGATCGACGTGGAAGTCAGGGAAGGCGTTTTCACGCAAGTGACGGTCAACTTCGACAGTGGAATCCGCTAGACAGCGTCTGGGGTTCCCTTACGCAAAGTATAAGTGCGATGCCGATTCCTTATACTCGTGCCGATCTCGTCAAGCAGGTTACCGAGGCGTATCGGAAATTTCAGGCGGAAATCAGTGACGCGTCGCATTAACATTCTGGGCGTCCCCGAGCGGTTCAGATCTGCGTGGCGAGCGAGGCGGAAGAATCGCGGCGAGGCCGTAGTGCTCCTGCACGGGCTGGGAAGTCACCCGGCCACAATGACGCTCCTTGGAATGCGTCTTCGCATCGCCGGCTATCGGGTGGTGAACCCCAAATACCCATCTACAACCCAACCGTTGGAAAAGCTCGTAGATCAGCTGGCGGCAGTTGTGGCCAGGTGTCGGGCCGACGGCGCGGACGTCGTGCATTTCGTTGCCCACTCCCTGGGGAGCATCATGGTCAGGGCATACCTGGCCGAGCAGAAGGACTCGCACAAAGGTCGGGTCGTTATGCTCAGCCCGCCCAATCAGGGCACCGAGATCGTCGATGCGTTTCAGCGATCGCCTCTTCTCACAAAACTCCTGGGCCCGGTCGGAGCTCGTCTGGGTACTGACGCGGACAGTATTCCTAGTTCTCTCGGTCCCGCAGACTTCGAAGTGGGAATCATCGCGGGAACGCGAAGCGTTAATCCGATTGGATCATGGATAATCCCCGGACCCAGTGACGGAAGTGTTTCAGTGGAGCGCGCCCGGCTGGAGGGAGCCGCCGCGTTCAAAGTGATCGGCGGAACACATACGTTTCTGATGAATCGACGCGACGTAGCGAAGGACGCGATTCACTTCCTCCGCGAAGGCAAGTTTCTCGACTCCAGCTGATCGCCGACCTTAGCGAGCCGCTACGAACTGGTTCGCTGTGAATCAGTAACTTTCCGCCCCGTGAGGGGGTATTTGCCCACCGGATGGCGATCCCGGTAGATTCCCGCCGAGGCTCGTGTCCAACTGCTATGGTCCGCCACCGGCTAGTAAGCGGTTGCGAGCGGGGTCAAAGCCGCGACGATCGCCACTATGTCGAAAGGAACAATGTTGGGCAAATTACGCATTGGAATTGTTGATCTCGTAGCGAAGGGGCCCACCCGTTCGCTATACGCTCGCATGATGCACGCGAACCTGGCGAGCATCATGCCACAAGTTCTCGCCACCTGGTGCGAAGAAGCTGGCCATGATGTCAGCTTCGTTTGCTATACAGGGCTTGAGAACCTTCTTGAAGAGCTCCCGGAAGATGTTGATCTCCTGTTTGTCGGGGCTTTCTCACAGGGCGCTCAACTCGCGTACGCGATCAGCGAGATGTTCCGGCGCCGGGGGGTGGTTACGTGCATAGGCGGCCCTCACGCACGGTGTTACCCGCAAGATTCACAGAAATACTTCGACTACGTCTTGGGATTCACCGACCAGGCGTTACTCAACGAAATTCTCGAGGACTGCCAACCGCACCGACCGCTGGGGCAATATCGGTCAGCTGCGACGCAGCCCTTATCCCTGCCAGGCATTCGAGCCCGCTGGAAGTTCATCGAGCCGACGATCGCGAAGTCGCCCGTACTCAAGATGGTTCCGATGCTGGCAAGTCTGGGTTGTCCGTACACCTGCTCTTTCTGCATCGATTCAGTGGTTGATTATCAACCGCTCGACTTCGATGAAATAGGAGACGACCTCCGGTTTCTGCTTACGAAGATCAAGAAGCCGGTTGTCGGCTGGCACGATCCGAACTTTGGCGTTCGGTTTGATGACATCCTCAGTGCAATTGAGGAATCTGTGCCTGCGGGGAGCATTCGATTCGCTGCCGAAAGCAGCCTTTCCCTGCTCGCGGAGCCGCGTCTCAAGCGACTGGCGAAGAACGGCTTCGGAGCGATACTCCCCGGAGTCGAGTCCTGGTATACGCTTGGAAACAAGTCCAAGGCGCGATCGAAGCAGGGGATGGAAAAGGTTGAGCAGATTTCGGAGCATACAAACCTCATCGCAAGTTACATCCCGTACGTGCAAACAAATTTCGTCCTGGGCCTCGATTGCGATGAAGGGCCTGAGCCTTTCGAACTGACTAAGACATTTATCGACAAGTCGCCAGCGGCATTCCCGGGCTACTCGTTACTCACGTCGTTCGGGCAGGCGGCCCCACTCAATCTGGGATACCAGGAAGAGGGTCGCGTTCTCGGCTTCCCCTTCCACTTCCTGAACAACAATCATGCGATGAACCTCAAGCCCAAGAATTACGAGTGGGTGGAGTTCTACGACCATGTGATTGATCTTTCGAAGTACAGCTTTTCGAAGCGCGCGATCTATCGACGTTTGAAGGCCAACCGTGGCAACATCCCACGAATTTTGAATATGGTTCGGGCGATTTCGTCGGAAGGCAAAGGGCGGATCGAGTACTACACCACGATCCGTGACCACCTCAAAACCGACTCCAAATTCCGCGATTACTTCGAGGGCGAAAGCAAGGAATTGCCACAATTCTATGTGGATCGTGTTCGGAATGATCTGGGACCGATGTGGGAATTCCTCCCTGAAGGCGCCCTGGAACACAATCCGTACGCATATCTGGAAAGTACGCGGGCCAGCATCGGGAACGGCAATGCCGCTGAGGGTGCCGAAACACCAGGACTGTCTCTGCCGCAACCTGCTGTCTCCCCCATGAGCAGCAGCGAAAGCACTGCTACTCAGTACTGACTATGCTGAGACGGTTCTGAGCGTTTCGGCGCTTCCCCATGGTCAGGGGTGGCGCTTAGCTTGTGTATACACTATGTTTTTAGGCTAGCTCAGAAACCATTCTGAGAGTGGCGAACAACAGGACCTCCTGCAGTCTAATCCTTCCGGTGGTCGCGCCTCCTACGAATCACCTCTTGCCCTTCGCTGTTGTGTGGGTCGGAAACGTACGGCCGTGCCGTGCAGGCCCAGCCTGAGCGCTAGCGGCGGAGAACAAGCAAAACATATGTCTAATTCAGTAACTACGGCCCAGACCGGCTTCAGCCGGTTCGGACTTAACGAAGCACTTATGCGCGGCATCCGCGCAGCGGGGTTCGAAAACCCTCGTCCGATCCAACTCGATACGATACCAGCCGGTTTGGACGGTGACGATGTGCTGGGTCTGGCCCAGACCGGCACTGGCAAGACGGCAGCCTTTGCGCTGCCCCTGCTCCACCGGCTACTCGAAGATCGTCGCAAGGGCCCGCCTCGAGTTCTGGTGCTCGCTCCCACTCGGGAGTTGGCCACGCAGATCGCGACCGAGATTCGCATGCTATCAAAATTCACCAGCGTGAAGACGACCACCGTTTATGGTGGCGTCTCGATGCATAATCAGATCCGTGCTCTTAAAGGGTACCCGGAGATCGTGGTTGGCTGCCCGGGTCGCGTACTCGACCTGATTCAGCGTGGTGTATTGCATCTTGGGAAGGTCGAGACACTCGTCCTGGATGAGGCGGATCACATGTTTGACATGGGATTCTTGCCTGATATTCGGAAGATCATCGGCAACCTTCCGGCACGCAGGCAGAATCTGTTATTCTCGGCTACGATGCCGAAGGATATTCGTCGCCTGGCTGACGAGCTGCTGAGGAATCCCCATGTAGTCGAATTGGCCGATACTGCGCCGGCCACCACCGTTGATCACGCGCTTTATCTGGTCTCAGAGCCACGAAAGAGAGACCTGCTCGAACACATGCTTCGTAGCGACGACTGCGATTCAGCGAT
>JBDHMQ010000190.1:0-10978 GCA_039656095.1 Gemmatimonadota bacterium
CCCGGGGCCCATCAGAAGGCGGTCAGGAGGATTCAGTGCACACGTCTCCGGTGGATTATTCATTCCCGACGGTCGCAATATGTTGCAGCCTGCGCAAGAAACCGCCGAATCGCCGCGCCACAGCCTCGCCGCGTAAATGAGGTGCCGATGCGGTATTTGAGCACACATTCGGCCATCCGAGCGGCCGGAGAGCTGTAACTACAGATGGAATCGTAAGTTACAGATTGCGCAGTGCCCATTTCCATATCTCTGGCCCGCCAAACCCCGTTTTTTGCCGAAATCCGCTGAACTCTGCCCCCTGTGGTCCGTGACTTGCTCGTATAGGACCCGAAGTTCGTCGCTCTTTTTGCTGCAAGGCGACCAGTCCGGAGACAACACGAAGTTGGAGACAGAGATCAGGCATGCGGAATCGAATACACAGCGAGGGTGGATTCACACTTGTCGAAATGTTGATCGTCCTTTCGATCGTCAGCCTGGCAATGCTGATGGCGAATAGCTCGTTCCACACATTCCGAAAGTCTGCAACACTCAATCGGGCTGCCCGCGTCATCGCAGCAGATGTGGCTCTTACTCGCAGCTACGCGATTCGGCATCGCACGCAGGTTGCTCTCGTCGCAGACGAATCGACGCAGTCGTACGTGATTCGAGATGCATCCGGTACGGTGTACTTGAACCGTGTGTTCGATGCGAGCTCCGAAATGCCGATCGGGTCACTGGATGTCGGGATAGCGGGCGACTCGGTCGCGTTCAATGAGCGCGGACTCATGTCGGGTGCGGGAAGCGCAAACATCGACATAGCCCGCAACGGTTCAGGACGTCGTGTGCAAGTAAACGCCGTCGGCCGCTGGCGGATAACGGTCAACTGACGTGGAGAGCAGAATGATACGGAGCATAGGGAGCCGCGTTCGGGAGAAGGCTTCCGACCAGCGCGGTTTTGGACTGGTCGAGGCACTGATTGCGGTCACCCTCCTGGTCATCGGCCTACTTGCCGTAAGCGGTCTCACGCTCGCAACAGCGGCGCAGGCGCGGATCGCAGACTTGCGCAGCGACCAGATGATCACGGGACAGACAGTCATAGAAGACATTCGGCGAGCCGGGTTCGTCTCCGCGGCTTCCGGTGTCGACACGGTTACGACCGGCAATCGCGTTTTCTACGTGACACGCACGGTGACAGTCGCCAATACACGCACCAAGCTGATCAATATTTCGATCGCGCCTGCAACGGGCGGCCTTACGACGCGCAACTTCAACACGGTGATCCACGACAAACGGTCTCTTCCGAACGGATGAATGTCATGAAGCGCAGTCCCAAAAGAGCCAACATCCGCCAGTTGGTCAGAAATGAGGGTGGATTCACGCTGGTCGAGGCGCTCGTCGCACTGACGATCAGCGGAATACTGGCCAGCAGTCTCATTTCTTTGCTGGTCGGCCAGAGCCGTTTCTATGACAGGACGGACGATCAGTTGAACGCCGAGCAGGTCGCCCAGGCGACGTTTGATCTCGTCTCAGCGGAGCTACGAATGGCTTCGACACAGGACTTGATGGCGGCGACTGCAGACTCGGTACGGATCCGGTTCGCATTGTCTCTCGGCGTCGTTTGCGACTCGACAGGATCGGACGAGGCCGCAGTGTACGTTTTCGACCGTACGACCAACGCGGGTCTCAGCGGTTCGTTCGTCGGCATGGCGGTTTCCGGCCCGTATGAGGAGACCTTTGAGTTTGCGGATGGCTGGAATCCGACTCCCGCGGCAACTGGATCAGGTCCGAAGTCTGAATGCACTGCCTCAGGAACTCCTGGCACAGCTGTGGACTCGGACTACTTGAGGATCTCCGGCTGGGGTGCCCAGTTCACGGGAGGTGTACCGGAAAGAGGAGCACTCGTGCGGGGATATGGCAGCCTGACGTATCGCTTCGCCGCTTCAACGTTTTTCACGACCCGCACGGCACTATGGCGCGGGACGCAGGAATTGGTTGGTCCGTTCGACGATGCGGCTGCGTTTTCCTATGTGATGACGGATGGGACCGTGCAGTCCACCGTTGTCGGGAGCGCTCTGGACTCCGTGGCTGCCGTTCGGGTGACAGCCACGGCGACCGGCGAGGGGAGTAATCCCCACAACATCAGCCGGCCTGTGACATTCGACGTACCCTTCCGAAACTAGATTTCCTCCGTCCAGCTTCCAGGTACGAGAGCGAGACCATTATTCGCGCTGGCGCCACCGATCTGTTCTGAAGCAAGGTCGACATAGCACGAATTGAACTGGAAGGTCTTGTTTCCGTTGCCGATGTCCGACTCGTCAGCCGAACCCCCCAGAAGGATATTGAGTCCCGTGACCATGGCGCCTTCGATATGCTGATTTCCGTTGCTTGTCATGCTGCCTCCAACCAGCAACAGGCCATCCCAGTCGAAACTTCCGTTCATGGTGATATCGCCAGTGACGATGATGGTGCCCCGGCCGTCCATGTCTGATGAAAGCGAGACATCGCCTTCCACGAAGATCACAGGCCAATCGTCATCGTCGAGTTCATCGAAATCGGGCCAGTCGTCGGGTGGTACAGTGTAATCTGCGTTCGGATTCTGGCTGAGCTCATCCCAATCAATCGTCGTTGCCTCAAGCAGATCCATAGCGTCTTGCGCGTCGTCGATGTCCGGCTCTCCCTCGGGCACCTGGTTCTTGCCGTTCTGGCTGTATCCACCCGGCGGTACTGCGACACCAGCAACGTCAATCCCTGGAGGTATTCCGGGGCAGTGCGGATCTGAGTCACTCGCGGCATCAAAGCCCGAAATTGTACCGGCGGTACCGTTCTTGTGCAGCCCGGAACCCGATGCGAGGGCAGCTGTCACGGTAACCGGTGAACCGGTGTATACCACATAGATACCCAGGGCGCTGACTGCGCGGCTCGTCGTAACGCCCGCCCCGGCGGTGTGCGTGGCCACAGATCGTAGCCTGTACATCGGCTGCCCGCCCGACAGGTTGCTCATCAGAGTAGGGGTCACAATGACGGTCGATTCGCCTACCGTGAAGGTGTCGGCAGAACTACCATTGGCGTTTGATCCCATGTACTGCTGGAGTCCTGCGTCGGCGGCGTAGAACGCCTCCGTGCTGGCTTCCACATTCTCGCTGTGCCGGATTTCGACCCCGGTCATCGTCAGGCCAGCGGCCCCGAGGACGGTCAGGCCAACGAGCACAACCAGAACAATCATGAGCGCCGCGCCGCGCTGATCGCGACAATCGGCTCCAAGAAACGACCCACTAGACTTTTTCGGCATTTTGTGTCTCACGTGAATAAACCTGTTCAAGAACGGAATTCCAGGTCAAGAAGGAGATGCAACACCGATACCAATCAGAGTTCAAGTCTGGATTTATTCATAAGTGTGTGTAAATACACGGCATAGATGATTCGTCTGACGAGGCCCACCCTGCTCTGAAAGCAGAAGATCGCTACGAATTGCCGGAATTGACTCGAAACGGCATGTGGCGGCTATGCAGCACCTTCTTTGCTTTTTGCGCCCAAGTCTCCAATTCTCATCCAACCGTCTCAATGACTTCAGGAGGAATGCATGGTAGTCGCTCATTTGCTGCTCGTTGCCGTACTTCAACAGGCTCAGCCCGAAAAGGTCATCATTTCGCCCACCGTCGCGACGATCGAGGTGGAGGTTCGATGGGTGGTTCCCAATGGGGACGTTGCGACGGTTGATGAGGAATCAGGGCTGGTGACGGCCATTTATCCAGGCTCCGCGGATGTGTTCGCGATCTCGGGTGGAAAGGTGGGTCGGGCTTCGATCACCGTGCCTCAATTGCCGGCTGACCGCCTGGACGTGCGAATCGGCGATATGAGCCTGAAGGTCGGCGAAAGCTCTCCGCTGACAATCACGGGAGTGACAAGACTGGGTGATGAGGTTCCGGTCATCATTGAGGGCGTGACAAGTGAGCACCCGCATATCGCGTGGGCCGACCAGCAGGGCCGTTTATATGGTGTGAAAGAAGGCAAAACACAGATCGTATTTCATACATCAACCGCGAGCGTAACTGTAAATGTAAGTGTCGGATCCAATCGTACCACCGAGTACAAGATGCTCGGGACTCCCGTGGGGTCGATCGAGACAGGAGATGTAGTCCGGTTGCGAGTGATGGGTTATTCCGGTGGACGGGAGACGGGTTCGCCCTCTGCCGCCTGGGTTGTTGGCGGCCCGGGAGCACAGATCGAGGCGGACAGTGTCGAGGGCGTATTCGTCGCAGATGAGCCAGGTACATATCGACTGGTCGCGATGATTGGATCGAACACATCGGTAAGCAGCGTGATCCGCGTTACGCAGCGCTCGGGCGCCGAACAGTCAGAACTGATCCAGCTGGGACGTGGAGGAAACGCTGATCACCACTCTGGTGACACCTGGGTGTTCGAGGGAGTGGACGGTCGCGATTACGCCTACATCGGCACGTTTCAGTATGACTGGATGAGGGTGTGGGACGTTACGGATCCTACCTCGCCCGTCCTGACCGACTCACTGCAACTGGATGCGCGTCGAATCAATGACGTGAAGATCCACCCAAACAATCGGATCGGTATTCTCACCCGGGAAGGTGCCTCCGATCGGCGCAACGGAATCGTGATCCTCGATCTCGCTGACCCGGCGCACCCCTCGATCATGTCCGAATACAAGGAAACCGTCACTGGTGGTGTCCATAATGTCTGGATAGACGGAGAGAACGATCTGGTCTATGCCTGTCACAACGGCACGAGCGAGCTCCACATTATCGATATTGCTGATCCAACCATGCCGGCTGAAGTTGGACGCTGGGGAATCGACCGAAGCTCCAAGACGCTGCACGACGTGTTTCTTGAAGATGGGTATGCTTATCTGAGTTATTGGGATGACGGTCTCGTGATTCTGGACGTCGGTGCCGGCACACACGGAGGCACACCAACGACGCCCGTATTTGTCAGCCGAATCGCCTATCCAGAGGGCAATACACATACAGCCTTTAGATACGGACGGTATGTCTTTGTCGGGGATGAGATCTTTCCGCCTGACTGGGACGCTGAGAAGCCCATCGAGACCCGTGGCTACATTCACGTCATCGACGTTGAGAACATCGAAACGCCAGTGGAAGTAGCCAGGTATGAAGTTCCCGAGGCCGGGGCACACAATATCTGGGTTGACGACGACAAACTCTACGTCGGATACTATCAAGCCGGCCTCAGGGTTGTCGATGTTTCCGGGGAACTCCGTGGCAATCTATACAGACAGGGACGCGAACTGGCCGTGCTCAAGACGACCGATGAAAACTCGACCGTGCCCAACTGGGGCATGACCTGGGGAGCCCAACTTCACAAGGGGAACATTTTCACATCGGATCTCAACTCTGGGCTGTGGATCGCCCGATTACGGGAAGGCCCACTAGTGCCGTAGTTTGTCGGGGAATCCTTCTGTGCCTTCATGGTGTCTAACAGGATGTGTGGAGGAGGTGGGGAGGGAGTGCCCCCGGGATTGCTGGCTTAAACCTGTTGCCGCGATATCTAAATGGGTGAGTTGTTCAAATCGCTGAGTGAAAAGCACTTGATGCGCACTGCCGTGGTATACCTCGGTGGTGCGTGGCTATTGCTGGAAGCCACTGGATTTTTTGTGGACAACTACGATTTGTCGCGTCGACTGATCGACGTCGTCGTATTGTTGCTCGTACTGGGGTTTCCGGCCGCCCTGATCATCTCGTGGTTTCACGGCGAACAGGGTCGCCAGAGTGTGGCGCGATCTGAAGCATCCTTGTTGCTGACACTTGTCGTCTTGGCTGGCATCGGCACGTACCGGATCAGCACGGCGGTGGAAATTCCTGCTACCGCCGGGGGTGGAGCAGGTGCCCCGATGTCAAGTCTGACGTTCACCGCGAATGACCTCGGCGAGCGGTCGATCGCTGTCCTGCCATTCACGAACAGTACGGGTCAGGACAGTCTCGACTGGATTGGCCCGGGCGTCTCCGACATGCTGACGACGAACTTGGCAGGTTCCGGAGACTTGCGGGTCGTGAGCCCGCAGCGATTGTTCGAACTTCTTCGCAACGCAGGCCAGCAAGAGACCGATCACATTCCCAATGATCTGGCAATGTCGATTGCGGGTGAGTCAGGGGCTCGCCGCATGGTGCGGGGTTCGGTGCTCGGTACGCTGGACGATCTCGTACTGGACGTCCAACTGATCGATCTATCGGACGGCACGGTGATCGCCGGCGAGCGGGTCCGCGGCAGCGATGTATTCGAAATGGCCGACACTCTGGCAGCCAGGCTGATGTCCAGGCTCGCAGTCGATGGTGATGATATACCCCGTCTGGCCGAAATGCCTCAGCCGGAACGGTCGCCGATCGCACTTTCGGGCAACTCTGAAAAACTGCGGGAGCATCAGGCTGAATTACGCTCAGCGTGGCTCGAGGAAAGTGTCGACGGCAGGTATCGTGTGGTCGAACTACTCAAAGATTGGCAGGGTCGGGAAGGTGAGGTTCGCCAAGCACTTGAGGAGATCGTTCTGGTAAATCCGGACGATGGCGAGTCAATTCTGCAGCTCGTCGGCATCGCCGGCAGAATGGGTGATGTAGTAGCCGTCGATTCGCTCATCCCGAAATTCCTGGCAGTTGAGACCGATTCGGTAAACGCGCTGATGGGACTGGGTCGCATATATGAGCGTTCGGACAAACTCGACCTGGCTCGAGAGCAGTATGAAGCACTGCTGGAGGCAGGGTTGGGCTCGACTGCTCCACTGGATCGCCTGGTACGCACATATCTGAGCGAAGGCAGGCCCGGGGATGCGCGGGAGATTTTGTTTCGGCAAGCAACTGTCGGCGACCTAGACCTTGAATCCCACGTCCTGCTGTTGACGGCCGATACATATGCCTGGGAAGGGGACTTCGATGCTGCACTTGCCGGCTATGCCGAGGCTGAGCGTGTCGCTGAAGCCGCCGGCGCACAGCAAACTCGTGCCGTCGCTTTTGAAGCTGCCCTGGCTGTGCAGTGGGTGTTGGATCCGGACGAAGGCGCATCGCGCATTAATCGGTCGATGTGGACCCTGCTTGAGTTGGGTCGGCACCAGCAGGCCCAGAATCTGATCGAGTCTGCCGAGCGGATGTACATCCGAGACTCGGACCGTTTACCACCGGTCGATGTGCACGTGCTTCTTTATGCTCGTGGAAGTGCACGTGCTTCTTTATGCTCGTGGAAGACTGCATGAGCTTCAGGCTGCCGACACCGGGGCCGTACAAGCGTACGAGCTTCTGCTGGCGGATTGGGGCGACGTGATCGGCCGGCTACCAATTCTGGCCGATGCACCTGAGCGGCTAGCTGCCCTGAAGGGGTCCTGATGGCTACCCTGCCAAAGCAGAACGGAAACGGTCGAGACGCGTACGGAATCGTGCGCAGCGACCGTACCGATGATGCCCCGGTCTGGTTGATCCAGCGCGCGTCCCGCACGCTGCGCGTGTTGTTCCTGCGGCTCATGGAATCGCGTGCATCGGGAATAACTCCTGAGATGTGGCTCGTGCTGTCGCGGCTGTATGCCAGGGATGGTCAGTATCAGACCCAGATCGCAGACGGGACATTCCGCGACCGTCCGAACACCTCCCGCATTCTGACCGGGCTGGAAGCTCGAGGATATGTACAGCGACAGAAAGACCCCGAAGACATGCGTAGAGTACGGGTTTTTCTGACGCATCAAGGCAAGCAATTCGTCCAGGACATGGCTCCAGTGGCCGCCCGAACCCGGGACACCCTGTACCAGGGGCTCAGCGACGAGGAAATGCGGGTCCTTCGCAGTGCCCTGCGGCGGATCGAACGAAACGCCCTTGGCGTGTTGACGGATGAAATTGGCTGAGTCGCCAGTGCACAGTGCTGAAAAGCAAAAAGGCCGCCTCGAAAGGCGGCCTTTTTAGTTGATTAACTAACGATCCGGCTTATGTGCGACGGAGAATGATCGCTCCGTTTACGGTGGAGAGCTCCAGAGCGTGTCCGCCGTTGCCGATTTTGCCGTTCATCCGCCGGTTTGAAAACCGTCCCTGGATGGTCAGCGGGAAGTCGGATTCCATCCCGCCAGTCACGGTCGACGCCTTGACGTCTGCATTCGCCCCTGCGGGCAATTCGACTGTCACGCTGCCGTTCACAGTCTCGAAGGACAGGTCACCCTTCAGGTCCTGGCCCATCCGAGCCGTGATCGATCCGTTGACCGTGGATGCTTCGACATTTCCATCGGACTCAACGCGAACGCTGCCGTTAACGGTGCTTGCCTGTACGTCACCGTCTGATATCTGCACGTCCACTTCTCCGTTCACGGTACCCGCAACCAGGTTGACACCGGCCGGAACCTCGACACGGAATTCAACCGATGTGTCGTTGTCGTGATTGCTCATGTGCGAGTCGCCCGGGCTGCAGCGATTCTCTTCCTTGCCAGGTTTGTTCGGGTACAATGCGCAAATCAACACACCACCCGAGTGCTCAACGACCTCAATCGTCACGTCGTCTGCACTGCCCTTATGTCCCTCTTTCTTAACGGCCGTGACCCGAACCTGGCTACCTGACGATGCCACCGCCTCTATCCCGCCGTTAATGCCACGAATCTCCAATTCATCGCCGCGGTCCACCGACCCACGCCAATCAAAATCCTGCGCGACTGCCGGAGCTGCCGAAGCCAGCAAGAGGCCCCCGAGTACCAGCGCTGCGCGTGCAAGACTGTTCATTTCCCCTCCCATTCCCACGTTGAATGCTTCTCAAAAGAATCTGTTACCGCGACTGCTTCAGCCGGATCTCTCCATCGAATGATGACAACTCCATGAGTGCTCGCCCGGTCCCCATCGTAAACGAAAATCTTCTTTTCGAGATATCGCCCTCGATCTGGATCGGAATGTCAGACACCAACTCACCATCGAATGTCGCAATCGACACACGGGCGTTTGCGCCACCTGGGACCGTGATGTCCAGATCCCCATCGTGTGTCGAGATGAAGTAGCGGCCACCGTCGTGGATCGCGCCCCGAAACGTCACATCTCCGTCCACTACGTTTACACCAACGTTCTCCGAGTCGACATCCAGGAGTTGCACGTCACCTTCCACGCATTCGACTGCTAGAGTGCCTTGCGAATCGATGACCGTGACGTTTCCCTCGATCGAGTGCAGGGCGATATTGCCGCTTGCACCACGGACGGCCACATCACCGTCCACAGACTGGAGTGCAACATTTCCAGAGCCGCCAGAAACATCGATGGACCCTACCACGGACTGCACCGAAATGTTGGCTCCGGACCCATCGATTCCCACCTCGAGCTCGACGCCTTGCATGGCGATCGACATTCCCCGTGGCAGCGAAATGTCAAACTCGACCCAGGGCATTTCGAAGTCTCTCTCAACTCTTATGCGAACGTTCGAACCGGAATGTCGGATCCTAACAGGCCGGGATCCTTCTTCCCATTTCGCCTGAATGCGTATTTCGTCTCGATCCCACCCCGAGACGGTTACTGTCCCGTGCTGGTTCTGTAGATCGAGCTGACCACTGCTGGACACGGCGAAAGTAGTGTCCATCTGCTGGGTCATCGCAATCGATGCGATCAATGCCGCAGCTATATGAGTAATCATGCTTTCTGTCTCCTAAGTGCTTGAAGCGACGAGCGCCGTCGCGTTCTCAAGAAGTCTCAGTTTTCGCGCTCTCGCGCTCGCTAAATGCTGGTTCAAGTACGTGTTGTTGGGGTCCGCCTCGAGGGCGGCCTTTGCCTGCGTGATTGCCTGATCGATTTTGGCCAGGCTCTGCTCGAGAACCCGGAGCGTTTCGTCAGCCAGAACTCCCTGACCCGCTTCAAGCCGGCCTTCGAGATCTTCCACGAACAATCTGTAACCGGCTGGATCGCTCGTGACTGGGTTGCTCACGAAACTGGCATCCGATGACGATTCCAATTCGGCGATCGCCCCGCTACTCGCAGGTTCCGGGCGAGCGTCCAAGCCCATTCGAGCCAGGCCAACGCCGAGAAGCAGCATTACTCCGGCGGCTGCTGCGAACTGCGGGATAGTGACCATGATCGTGCGTCGGCGATGTGTAGCTGGTTCCGCCGAAATACGGTCGTGAATGTCCGGCCACAGATCTGCCGTTGGAGATGTCTCGATCTGCCTGGCCGCCGCAGATGTCACGGCGCGAAGCTCGTCGAGTGTTGCTCGGAGCTCGGCATCGTTGGCCAGCTGAGACTCCAGCGCTTTGCGCGCGGTTGAGTCGAGCTCGCCATCGAGATACTCAGAAAGTCGGTCCGTCCAGTTTTCGTTCATCGTTTTCTCATCGAGAAACGTAAATTCTCATCACCATGCGAGCGCGGTGTAATTGCGCCTTGCTTGTTCCTGCTGTGACACCGAGCATCTCTGCAATTTCCCGGTGCTTGAATCCTTCCATGTCGTGCAACACGAATATCTGTCTTGCACCCGGTGGAAGGCTGCGCAGACCTGCCTCAAACTCCGGGCCGGTTGTCCCAACCCGATCACGCCCCGTCACCATGTCCAGCGTCTGTGTAGCATCAGCCAGACACCGCTCCCGGTGGATCGCCAGCTTCCGCCGCTTTCCCAGTGCCACGTTTATTGCCAGCCGGTGCAACCATGTGCCAAACGCTGCATCGCCGCGAAACGTGCCCAGCTTCTGCCACGCACGGACAAATACGTCCTGCGTGACTTCGTCGGCCAGGTCGTCTCCAAGCATCCGGCGAACGAGCGTGAAGACCCTATCCACATGATCGCGGTACAGGCGTTCGAAAGCCTGCGTGTCCCCACCGGCCGCGAGTTCCGCGTCGGTGGCCTTCTTTGGCAAGACCGGTATATCGGCCACGGCGATCATCATCTCCATGCAATGACTTGGATCAATTGAACTACTAAATGGTTGACGCAAGCGTCGGATTGCGCAAACTCGGCTCAACGGCGCATATGTGGACCATGTCCGACTCGCGCGCTGATTCGCCGGTTTCACAGCTCTCCGTCTGGC
>JBDHMQ010000191.1:0-4308 GCA_039656095.1 Gemmatimonadota bacterium
TCCGACATCCCAACCGAAAGCGAGACCGAATCGGGACCGGGCTCCGACCCCACGGATCCGACTTCGATAACAAGGCGAATCGAATCACCAGCTTCGGCACTAGCCGGCGCATCCACCCTGCTGATGGATAAACGGCGGGTACTATCGGACACTCGCACCTCGTGAACGGCGAGTCCCAGGCGCCTCGCCACGTCCCGGGCTTCCTCCCGGTCGTCGAGTTCGCCATCAGTGAGGACAGTTACACTGTCAGCGCCCCCTGCCCGGGCCAGTTCAAGCGCCGGGACGACTGCACTACCACCATTGCCTGTAGACTGGCGCCCTTCCTCCCCCGCTACCCGCGCCGAGTCACCGAACTCAATCGTGAAATCACTGGCAAGACGTCCCACCAGGGTGGTGACCGAATCTGTGCGCGATGACCCGCCGACGGTCGCCGGCAGGGACATGCTGAGAGAGTGGTCTACGATAATCGCATGCGTAATACCGGATCCGGGTGCGTCAATCGGAAGTTCGGGCAGAAACCAGCCGGCGAGGATCAAGAACAGCGAGACACCGCGGAGCACACCCGGTCCGGCACGTCCACGTACCGGCTCCTCGAGGCGCCAATATGCCCATCCAGCCACTAACATCCCGGCAACAGCGGCCAGGAGAATTGCGATCAATTGAGAAGACCCCATCCTTTGAGGTCAGTCCGCTACGACTGCGGCAACCCGCGAATTGTCAAGAAATCCCGGGAGGGCCACCTGGTCCAGCTCCGCAAGCGCCTGGTCTCGAGTAAAACCAAAATCCGCCATGAACTCAGATTCCAACGCGGGCGCCGACGGAAGATCGATGGTAGCGGGGTTCTTCTGGCTACCGTTCTGCAGGAACTCGTAGTGCAGGTGCGCGGCCGTCGCCAGCCCGGTTGACCCGACACGGCCAATCGTCTGGCCCTGCTCTACAAAGGCGCCAACTCGAACATCAATTCTGCTCAGGTGGGCATACCGCGTGACAATCCCGCGAGCATGGCGGACTTCGACCACGCGGCCGAAACCACCCCACGTTCCGGCGCGCGTCACGGTTCCAGCCGCCGTAACACTCACCGGCGTCCCACTCGGCGCCCCGTAATCCGTGCCAAGGTGCGGCCTGCGTACTTTCAGAATCGGGTGGTACCGGCGGTGGGAAAAGCTGCTCGTCACCCGAAATGAGACCGGATACCGCAGGAAGGTGCCACGCATGGCCGACCCTTCTGCGTCAAAGTACTCCCGATGGCCCTCTGGTCGCGTAAAGGGGATCGCCTGCAGCAATTTACCCCTTGTCATAAGCTCGATCGCAAGGAAGCGGCTTGACCGCAGCGACCCGTCCGGCCGACGCTCACGTTCCACGGCTACACGGAATGCATCGCCCCGGCGTATGTCCCGGGTAAAGTCTACCTTCCACCCGAAGACGTTGTCCGCGAGATCGTACACGTATTCCTGAAACTCGCCGTCACCCAGTTTATCGAGATCTCCGGATAGCGTTGCGAACCACAAACTGGACTCGATCAGCCCGGCGAGGTGCAGCGTGTCCATGACCACGGGAACTGTGCGCACGGCCCCCGTCCACACCGAATCGATCAAGTCCAACTCAACGAGCGAATCGGCACTCACCTGCAACAACACGGATTGCGGACCTGAGTCCGGCAGCCCGGTGAACTGAGCCACAAGTCCGGGGCGAAGAGACCGGGGATTCTTGAATTCCCGCACTACCTCGGTGAACTGATAGATCGACGGTCCGTCGAGTCCCTGATCGGCCAGCAATTCTGCCAGCGTCTCACCGCTGGCAAGGGTATCGTACACGCTCACGGGAGGTGGTGGAGCGGGTACGACCACACGCCGAATCGGTTCAGGATCGGATGCTGACGTGGGATTAGAAGCGGCCAGCCAGAAGATCCCGAGTATGCCTATGGCTACTGCGAGCACCTTCCCCACGGGGGCGGACCTCTTCTGTCCGTATTCCGTCACGTCGAACACTCTCCTTGGTTTTCAGTCCTCAACGGTCAGACCATCAGTCCATCTGCCGGCGAATAAACGTCGGAATCTCAAGATCCTCGAGTGGCGCACGACTCGGCATACGCTGCTCGGCCTCGAAAGCTCCACTCGTCTCCTCGATGCCGCCTGCCGCAACCAGGCGTGGACGCATTTCACGGCTCTTTACGGGGGCGACGATCGCCGGCACTACCTTCAGTGTCGGTACGACCTCGTCTTCAGCTTCCGCCCCGAATCCGGTGGCGATCACCGTGACCCTAATCTCCCCGTCGAGCGAAGGATCATGAACCGCGCCAAATATCATCTCGGCGTCGTCACCCACGGCCTCCTGGACGATCGAATTGATCGTCGTAACCTCGTCGATAGTCAGATCAGAACCACCGGAAATATTGACGAGTACGCCCGTGGCACCGTGTATCGATACGCTGTCCAGGAGCGGCGAGCAAATCGCCTGCTGTGACGCTTCGACTGCCCGCTGGTCACCCGACGCCTGGCCCGTTCCCATCAGGGCGGCGCCCCGGTTGGACATGACCGTGCGAACGTCGGCAAAATCCACATTGACGTCACCGGTCACGCTGATCAGGTCTGAAATTCCCTGCGTCGCGTGCAGAAGAACCTCGTCAGCCTTCTTGAGTGCATCACGGAACGTCGTACCGTTGCCGACGACAGTCAGCAGTCGCTCATTGGGCACGACGATCATCGTATCGACCGAGCGACGTAAATCTCGAAGACCGAGATCAGCGTGCCGCATACGCCTCTTGCCCTCGAACTGGAACGGGCGGGAGACGATTGCGATAACCAGAGCACCCAGTTCGCTGGCGATCTGGCCCACACGTGGCGCTGCACCCGTACCCGTACCGCCACCCATTCCGGCGGTTACAAACACGAGGTCGGCACCCTCGAGCGCATTACGCACTTCGTCGTCGCTCTCGGCGATTGCCTGCCGGCCGACTTCGGGTCGCGCACCAGCGCCGAGACCCCGTGTCAGCTTCCGGCCGATCTGGATCTTCATATGCGCACCGCAATCCTTCAGAGCCTGCGCATCTGTGTTGACGGCGATAAACTCGACACCGTCAAGCTTCTCCTCGATCATCCGGTTGACGGCATTTCCTCCCGCGCCCCCGACCCCTACGACTTTCATGCGGGCATTGTTGGTCGATGCCTCGTCAAACTCGAAGACCATCTGTCCCTCCCGTTGTGGATGTGTGATCCGTCCGCTCCCGTGGTCCATCAAAAGAATTCCCTTATCCAGCCCCCGACTCTTCCCAAAACACGCACGACCGGCCCTGCTCCGGCGTCCAGTCTGCGATTCCTTCCATACAGAGCCAATCCAACTGCCGAGGCGTACTCAGGCCGCCGAATCACTTCGACGATTCCATCGAGTCCCGACCCTGGCAGGCCTTTGGCGACCGGCATGTTGAATACCTCCTGCGCCAATTCCACCACTCCGTCCAACTCAACTCCACCGCCCGTGAGCACCACACCAACAGGCAACTCGTCAAGCAGATTTCTGGCCTCGAGCTCGTCAAATACGAGCCCGAGTATTTCGTCGAGGCGTTGTTCGATGATGTGTGCCAGCAACTCACGCGACACTTCCCGCCGTCCACGCGGAGTCGGTCCGGAGATTTCGAATTTTTCGGCCGGATCCACCCGTCGCGTTTGCGCGCTTCCGTACCGGGACTTCAGCTCTTCCGCCTCCTCGATTGGCACGCCAAGTCCCTTGACGATGTCTCTGGACACGGTGGCAGCACCCCACGGAATCGTCCTGGCCAGCCGCAGCCGCTCGTCCTTGAACACGAGCACTTCGGTGGAAGCCCCGCCGATTTCAATCAGCGCAGTACCCGAGATTCGACTGTTTTCGGGCAACACGGCGGTCGATTGCTTTGCGGAGGTTCTGACATGCGACGGCCCCGGCCGAAATGATGCACACCTCCGACTCAAGTCGTGTCGCCTGCATACCGGTCGGATCCTGGATCCCGGTACGGCCGTCGACCATGTAGTCTTGCGGTATCACATGCAGGATTTCGCGATCCGGAGGCAGGGCGACTGCCTGCGCCACTTCGTGAACGTTTTCGATATCACGGGGCATTATTTCGCGTCCGGATATCGCAGTGACGCCGATCGACCGGTCGATCGAGATGTGGTCTCCCCCTACGCCAGCGAATACGCTGCTCACTTCGACACCGGCCATTTGCTCGGCATCGCGAAGCGCTGCCCGAATTGACTCGGTGGTCGCCTCGATGTTCGCGACCGTACGGTTCCGAATCCCCTCGGTGACTGCGGTGCCAACTCCGAGCACCTCTGG
>JBDHMQ010000192.1:0-3869 GCA_039656095.1 Gemmatimonadota bacterium
GGAAGTACCCTGATTTACCGGCCCTCGAAATCCCGCAGACGGGAGAATCGTTGACCTTCGCAGAGCTTGATGTTCGCGCCGAAAAGGTGGCCGCAGCGCTATCGCCATATCTCACTGGCCCGGACCAGGCCGTGGCCGTGGCCATGCCACAAGACAGCTGGCACATCGTGGCCTGTCACCTCGGTATCCTCAAGGCCGGCGGTGTCGTAATCACCGTCGACAGCACTCTGCCTGAGTCTCTGCTCGGCCACATGCTAGAGGACGCCCAGCCAATGGTGGTTCTTACGCGGGGCGACGAAGAGTTCCGTGATCTGCCAACGCTCGATGTCCTCACACTGCCTGCTCGATCGCCTCCTCGGAAACCGCCGTCCTGGTTGAACGACCCGACGCAGCGCCTCGCTGCCATCTTCTACACAAGCGGAACGACGGGTCTGCCCAAGGGTGTAGAGTGTCCGCACGCGGGCTATGTGAATCTGGCACTAAGCTACGCCGACTACTTCGATCTCATGCCGGGGATGGATGCTACGTCGCTCACTTCATCGCTGGGCTATGACGGCAGTATTTCTGAGATGTATTGTGCCTGGGTCTGCGGCTGCGCCGTCGTCATGCTGACCAAGGAGCAGGTGCGCTCCGGTCCGGATTTGCTTCCAGTCCTTCGGGATGCCGAAGTCACCGTACTCTTCTGTCCGCCCGCACTGCTCGGCACTCTCACATCGACGCCTGAAATTGATCTGCCCTACCCAATATGCCGCTATGTTGTTCCTGCCGGGGAGGCGTTTCCCCAGTCGCTGGTTGAGCCCTGGACTCGTGCCAGGCGGCAGATCATCAACACATACGGACCGACGGAGGCGAGTACTGATACGAGCCGCCAGAGCCTGCGCCCGGATGAACCCGTAGCCATCGGCTCGCCGCTGGCCAATGTGACGTACGTGATCCTGGATGTGGATGGGCTCGATCCTTTGCCCTTTGGGCAGGCCGGGGAGTTATGCGTCGGCGGCGTGCACGTCGCTCGGGGCTACCGCAACTTGCCGGAGGAGACCGCCGAAAAATTTATTACTCATCCACGGTTCGGTCGCCTCTACCGTACCGGCGACATTTGCAGGATCGATGCCGACACACAGAAAGTGTATTTTCTCGGCCGAATCGACGCACAGCTGAAGGTGCGTGGGCATCGCGTCGAGGTGCAGCCCGTCGAAGACATCCTGCAGACACAGTTCAGTGAGATCGAGGCGGCGGTACTGGACTACCAGAACGAAGAGTTGGTCGCATTCGTAGCTGCACCGTCACTTGTTGCGAAGCCGATTGGAAAGGCCACTCCCGCGCCACGGGATTGGGCTACGCGGGTCAGGACGGTACTGGCCGAGCAACTGCCCGAGCCCTCGGTGCCGACGAGAATTTTCGTTGTCAGTCGGTTCGAAATGATGCCCTTGTCCGGAAAGATTGATCGGGATCAGTTGCCGGACACAAGCGGCTTTGTGTCCACCTCGACTGATTGGCAGTGCGGCGGTCACGAAACAACCGGCGACGAACTGTCTACAGAAACGGACTGCAAAGAGGTCCTTGCCATCTGCAGGGAGGTCTTCGAAGCTCCATTGGACTGGAACGATGCCTTCGCCGAGCATGGCGGCCATTCGATCGTCATCGCGAATCTCGTGGCTCGGCTGCGAACAGCCGGTTGGTCGGTGACGGTTCGGGAATTGCTCAGTGATTGTGACACGCCGCGAAAAGTAGCACGTCGTGCGAGACAGGTTCCCCGGATCCTCGCAACCGGCCCGGCAGACACAGCACTTGAGACCGCCAGCCCCAGCCAGGACGAGACGGCTTCACGCGTACTATCTGTCGGGCAATTCACGGCACTTCAGGCGCTTTTCCTGTTGCTGTTGTATTCCCCGTTGCTAATCGGCCTGCTGGGGCTTGTCGCTTTGCCGGGAACCGGAGATTTTTTCATGACCGCCAATCTCTGGGATTTCATTGGCGTCGGATTCATCTCCTACCTCGTTGCGCTTGCGAGTCCATTCGCGGGAATGCTCTGGGTGAGCGTGATAAAGCTGATAACGGGCGGTTACCACTCTGCAAATAGCGTGATGCCGGGCGCCTATCCCAAGTGGAGCAGGATGCACCTGCGAGTCTGGCGCATCGAGCGACTGCAACAATTCGTACTTCGTCCGCTGCGGACGATGTTCCGCAGTGCCCCATTGATGACCTTTGTGCTTCGACAACTCGGGGCGAAAGTCGCCCACAATTTCCACTGCGCGCATGACGTGGAGTTTTCCGGGCCACTGGATCTCCTCTCGATCGGGCATGGTGTCACGATTCAAACGGGCGCCTATATTTCTCTCTCGAAATGGGTGAATCGCGAGCTGCATGTAGGGCCGATCCGACTCGAAAGCAAAAGCAAGATTGGTATGCGGGCAGGCGTATCCAACAATGTAACGGTCGGGCGCGCGAGCTGGATTACTCCATTCACCACGATCGTCGACAACGTGGGCCCGCACGAGATGCGAGAGGGAGCGCCCGCTCGACCTACTGGCCGGTACACCGAACTGCGGCGCACGGCGGCTTGTTGCCGGAACGACTTTCCCCCATGGGTCATGGAATCAACCAACACTATCATGCAGGTGTTCCTGGATCTTTGCCTGCTGATCGCGCCGACCGCAGCAGTTGCCTGGTTTGTTACCGGTATTTTCCCGACCGCTGAGCCGGGCGTCGCGAGTTCCTACTTCGAAGTGACTCCGATCGGTGAAATTGTATGGAATATGGGCCTGTACACTTTCAACGCGACATTGGGCAGCGTAGTGTTGACCTCGGTTTTGAGCTGCATTTTTTTGCGCTTCTCGGCGTATTCGCCAGGCATCTATCCTTTGCGCAGTCTGAAAGGTGCAATCTTGCTCTACCGCGTGAAGAAGATGAACCAGATCCAACGCATCTGGACATGGAGTGTCATCGGGCAGTATCTCCGCGCGCTTGCCGGTCTGCGCTTCAGCCGACTTGGCGCATCGGAGTGCGACGTCATGTTCAATCTCGTCCCGGAACTTGTCAGTGCCGATGCCCGCGTGTTCTGGTCCCATGGCTGCTTCACGAACATGCTCGATTACGGTGCCGAGACGATAACGCTTCGCCGGCTGGACATGCCAGCGAATTACTTCAGCAGTAACAACTCAGTAGCTGAGTCAGGACAGTTTCCCAGTAACTTCCTGCTCGGTGTTTCCACGCCGGGCAATGACATCACGTTCCGGCGCCAGATGAATTCCCGGCTCGGCCAGCCAATTACGGTGGCGGGAAACCCGCCTGTCAAATTTGCAAGCGCAGACTTCGAATCTGAGGATGACCGTCAGACACTGCCGACGTTCCCACTCTTTCTCACGCGGATCTTGCTCAACGACCTTGTCGGTGCTGGCATTCTGCGCATAGTCCCCGCATTGGTCTATGTACTGCTGTTCACAAGTTTAGCGCGATTCGGACAGAGCACGGCTGTCGGCGCGTTACTCGCTTTGGTGCTTACTGAATTTCTGCTCGTCGCAACCTGCGTTGCGATAAAGAAGCTGTTCGTCGGCAACGAATGGGGTTCCGCTCACTCAGCACCGTTTTGGTCGTTGAGACATTTCAGTTACTTTTTCGCCCAGGACTGCTTTTTCGCCTGGTGCAGGATGCCGCTGAGGCTCGCATCAGGCACCGTGCTGGCGAACAGCATTCTGCGCTGGATGGGATGCAGAATCGGCAAACGCACTCTTTTTCTGGAGCCACTGCAGGCTTTCGACTGGAACGCGGTAAGCTTCGGTGACGAGTGTGTGATTGCTGGACTGTTGCAGTATCACACCCTGGAAAACATGAGGCTAAAGGTGAAACGCACTGATATTCACGACGGCAGC
>JBDHMQ010000193.1:0-3862 GCA_039656095.1 Gemmatimonadota bacterium
AACCTGTTCGAAATGTACGAACGCATCACCGACGAGAATCCGTACAAGCAGCCGATGCGAATCTACCCGGCGCCGCACTACACGATGGGCGGTCTGTGGGTGGACTACAATCTGATGAGTACGATCCCCGGGTTGCATGTGATCGGCGAGGCGAATTATTCCGACCACGGTGCGAACCGGCTGGGCGCGAGCGCGTTGATGCAGGGCCTGGCCGACGGCTACTTCGTGCTCCCGTATACGATCGGTGACTATCTCGCACGGCATGGTGGCGATCCTGTTCCGGCCGATCATCCGGAGGTGATGAGCACTGTAGTGTCTGTCCAGGCGCGGATTGATAGCCTGCTGTCACTCGATGGAAATCGGACCGTCGATTCCATCCACCGTGAACTCGGGCGCCTGATGTGGGAGCATTGCGGCATGACGAGGACGGCGTCGGGTCTTGAGACGGCTCTCGAGCGAATCCCGGCTCTGCGTGAAGAATTCTGGGAGAACGCCAAGGTGGTTGGAGAAGGCAGCGAACTGAATCAGGTGCTGGAGCGTGCCGGGCGGATCATCGACTTTCTCGAATTGGGAGAGCTGATGTGTCGGGATGCCCTGGCTCGAGAAGAGTCTTGCGGTGGTCATTTTCGTGAAGAGCACCAGACGCCCGAGGGCGAAGCGAGCCGCAACGATGCCGACTTCTCCCACGTGTCCGTGTGGGAGTATACGGCGGAGGGCGCCGCGCCGGTCGAGCATCGCGAACATCTCGAATTCGACTATGTCAAACCGAGCCAGCGGAGCTACAAGTAATGAACCTGACTCTGCACGTGTGGCGGCAAAAATCGGCGGGAGAGAGCGGGCGCTTCGTCTCCTATGATGCGCGGAACATTGATGCTCATATGTCCTTTCTTGAGATGCTCGACGTAGTCAACGAGGAGCTTGAGCAGACAGGCGAAGATCCAATCGCTTTCGATCACGATTGTCGAGAGGGGATCTGTGGCACGTGCGGCATGGTTGTTAACGGCCGGCCGCACGGCCCGTGGGAGCAGACCACCGTCTGCCAGCTGCACATGCGGCAGTATAAGGACGGGGATCAGATCTGGATCGAGCCCTGGCGTGCCAGCGCCTTTCCCGTGATTCGGGACCTTGTGGTGGATAGAAGCGCGCTGGATCGTATCGTCGCGACGGGTGGATTCATTTCGGCTCGTACGGGAAGTGCTCCGGATGCCAACTCGACCCCCATACCCAAGGCGACAGCCGAGAGATCGATGGATGCAGCAGAGTGCATCGGGTGTGGAGCGTGTGTCGCTGCGTGTCCAAACGCCTCGGCGATGCTGTTTACGTCGGCCAAGGTGGCTCATCTGAACCTGCTTCCGCAGGGTAAACCCGAACGTACCAGCCGGGTTCTCGATATGGTGTTGCAGATGGAGTCAGAGGATTTTGGCAGCTGTACAAACCACGGTGCCTGTGAGACGGCGTGCCCGAAGGGAATCAGTGTCGACTTCATCGCTCTTCTGAACCGGGAATATCTGGTCGCTGCAGTGGGAGGCTCCGGCTGAAGCTGCTCGTCTTCGTTGCGCTTGGCGGCGCTATAGGGGCCGTGGCACGATATGGTGTCGGAGGATGGCTTCACAGCCTGGTCGGTTCTTCGTTTCCGTGGGGGACACTTGCCGTGAATCTTGTCGGCTCGTTCGCGCTGGGATTTGCGATCCGGACCCTCCACGCATCGACAGTCGCGCCCGAAATCCGCGGATTCTTGACCATTGGTCTTCTGGGCGCATTCACGACATTCAGCACATTCAGTTACGAAGCGGTGACGCTGCTGCAGGACGGCGAATGGATGCGCGCCAGTGCTTACCTGTTCGGCAGCGTCGCAGCTGGCGTGGCGGCGGTGATCGCGGGACTCTGGCTTGCCTCCCTCACACTTCACGCGAGGGCATGAACCTGTGACGCGCGGTGTAGAGGGCGAACGCACACTGATGCGTGTGTTCATTGGCGAAGATGACAAATGCCCGGCGGGTCCGCACCGGGGTAATCCCCTGTATGAGGCGATTCTCCTGACACTGCGTGAAAATGGTGTGGCCGGCGCAACCGTACTGCGCGGAATTGCAGGGTTTGGCGCATCTGCACAGATCCACACCGACAAGATCCTGCGACTGTCGCTCGACCTGCCGATGATCATTGAAGTCGTCGAACAGGAATCGGTGATTCAGGAAATCCTGCCGATACTCGACCCACTGATTGGCGGCGGGTTGATCACTCTTGAGAAAGCCCGGGTAGTCCTGTACCGAACGTCTGATTCGACGAGCGAGTGAAAATTCGAAGCTTCGGCGACCGGGAGGTTGATCGAAATCGAGAATTATGGGATCAGATGCTCGGCCACCCGCTTCTACAAAAGATGCGGGACGGTACGATTGATGACGGACGATTCGTGGGCTGGATGCGCCAGGACTACCTGTTTGTTCAGTCCGCGATACCGTTCATTGCTTCCCTGATACCTCGTGGTCCTGCCAGCCACTGGCAACCTCTCGGTCGGGCGATTGGTGCGCTCGAACGGGAAGTACGGCTTTTCGAAGAGCAGGCCAGGGGTCTGGGCGTCGAACTGAAGGGCACCAGGCCATCGAAGACCGTGCACGCCTTCAATCAGTTTCTCCTGAAGACCGCCCAGCAATCATCGTATGAAGAGGCTTACGCCGGGCTGTACGCTGCTCACCGGGCTACCCACGAGTCCTTCAAATTCGTGAAATCGGGGCTGTCGCCTGATTCACCAGTCAAGCCGTTCGTGAAGAACTGGGCAGGACGTGAATTCGGCTTTTACCTGGGCTACCTCGGCCGGGAGCTGGATGGACTGGCGAGTGCGGTCGGTCCACATACGCTGGAAGCGATGGCCCAAACATTCGAGCGGGTCATCAGGCATGAGATCGCATTCTTTGATGCAGCGTTGACCGGAGAGAATTGGCCACGCAATCAGTCGCCCGATCCTGCCCCTGATCCGTCGGCAGCGGGCTCGCTCTGAGACTGTCTCTTGGGTTGTGCCAGAAGGATCTGTGTCCAGAATCCTGATGATTCACCGATCGCCTGGTGGGTGTAAGAGCAGTTTTCCAGATTTTGGCGGTGCGGTCGGCTGTCTACCCACAACTCGATGGCCGATTCCGCTCCGGCCTGTGTGAGCGCGATATTCTCGCCAACGCTGCCCCAGGTATCGATCCCTGCATCATCAAGATCCTGAATGAATGTGCGGCCATCAGGTGTAGTGTGGTCGAAGTAATTTCGCCGATCCATATCGTCCGAACGATGCTGGGCGATGGTCGCTGCGCCTGAATGCCAGGCGAGTGGAGCGCAGCCAACTGTTTCGCGGTGCGCGTTGATCATGCTGTGAAGACGTTCGATCTCGCCGCTCTGACCATACACCGCAGAACTGCCGAGAAGTAGCGTCCAGATTACGAGGATTATCGATCGTCGCACGAGTTGCCTCCTTCACCGTATGTTACTTTCGGACAAGGACTCAGAACCCCGAGGAGCGACTCGGGATCCGCCTACAGCTCAGGGAAAGACTATGACGTGGCGTCCCATCGCAGGCCTTCTTGTATTGGCCGGACTGCTAGGTCCTGCGTCAGTGGCATCCCAGGAAACGGGCGAGCCGCTGACAGTCGGTACAGAAGCTCCGGACTTTGAAGGCATCGCCTCGACTCGGTATGGCGTTCTCAAAAATCCGATCCATCTCAGCGAGTTTCGTGGCAAAACGGTCGTCCTCGCCTTCTTTTTCAGGGCCAGAACCCCTGGCTGAACGATCCAAATGGAAGCGTACCGTGATCAGTACGCACAATTATTTGGAGGAGGACGGGACGTCATTTTGCTGGCGGTCAGCACCGATTTGCCGCAG
>JBDHMQ010000194.1:0-3845 GCA_039656095.1 Gemmatimonadota bacterium
AATACACTTCGTTGGCAACGTAATGATCTACACTCTGCTCGAGCATCGCGAGCGGGCGATGGCGCTCGACGTAGCAGGTGACATGGGTCTGGAGGCCGGAGAGTTCGTGCTCGTGACTCTTCATCGCCCTTCGAACGTGGATGCTCCGGACCGACTAAGTGCATTACTGGATGCGCTGGCTCAGGTCACGATGGGTACGGACCACCCCGTCGTGCTACCCCTGCATCCGCGGACGGCGGCTCGAATTCGCGAACTCAGACTTGAACACCTCCTGGCGCCCTTGCACGTCCTTCCTCCACTGCGGTACCTGGAGTTTCTCGGCCTCATGAGTTCTGCTGGTCTGGTCCTCACCGATTCCGGCGGCATTCAAGAGGAAACAACGGTACTTGGCGTTCCCTGCGTGACCATCCGGCCGAATACTGAACGTCCGGTTACGATTACCCACGGAACGAACCGCCTGTTCAACGAAGATCCAGACGGGCTACTGGACGTCGTGCGCAACCTGCTGCTCGAGAGCCGGGAGTCACGCATCCCCCCACTGTGGGACGGAAAGGCTGCTGAACGGATTGCAGCGATTACGATTGGACTGGAGGACTCGCCGAAAGCCCCCGGGAGGGCGAAAAGTTCGGGTTCTACGGGCTGATCCAGGTGGATGGGCGAAATCCTAATCTAATCTGCAAATTGCCGTCAAAACGACGGTTTTTGGCCATTTTCGACCGAGTTCCCTGCTCCTGACATCCCCAATCTACGCCGACTTACCCCATCAAACGTCGCATCTTTCCCACATATTTCGTCATCAATGCCGGATTCCTGCCACATGGGCCCGGGAATTGCCCGATCCTTTGATGACTACGCGCCGCCCGAGTGGCGCCAACACACGACTTGCCAGCCGACAGATGTCGGGAGGACAGGAGACCACGCCACGTGAGCCAGCCCACCGAGTTGGACGAGCAGGCAACTGAGATGGCACCAGATGCCGAGCAGATGGATGGCCCGGTCGTTCTCGATGCCGAGGCACGCTCCGGCATCCGTATCTATGTAGTAGACGACGAGCCGAGCATTCTGGAGAGCTGTGAGTCTGTTCTCCTGGGTGAAGGCTATTCCTGCGAGGTTGAGCGGCGGGCGGAGGACGCGCTGCGCCGGGTCCGTTCGCAGGCATTTGACATCGTGCTCATCGATCAGAACATGCCAAACGTGCACGGGCTGGATCTCCTGGCTGAGGTCCGCAAGCGGAATCCTGACGCCCTGCCGATCGTGATGACGGGACACGCCACCGCCGAAAGCAGCGTTCACGCAATTCAGGCCGGCGCGTGGGACTACATGGCGAAGCCGTTTACCGCTACCCAACTACTCGTGCTTATTGGTCGGGCCGCCCACACACTGGTCCGGACTCGCAAGGTGTCGACACCCATGGAAAAGAAGGGTGTTCTCGTTGAGCGAGGTATGCCGATTCTTGGTGTCTCCAAAGCGATGCGAGAAGCTGTAGCAAAAGCATTAAAGGTCGCGCCGACGAATGCTTCTGTTTTCATTACCGGAGAGAGCGGTACCGGTAAGGAACTGTTCGCTCAATATATTCATCGCGAGAGTCGTCGGGCCCGTCGGGCCTTCGTTGCAGTGAACTGCGCAGCCCTGCCAGGCGAACTGCTCGAGTCCGAGATGTTCGGCCACAAACGAGGCGCATTCACGGGAGCCATCCGCGACAAAGCTGGTCTGCTCGAAGTCGCGGACCAGGGGACATTCTTCCTCGACGAGCTGGCTGAAATGCCCACGGCCCTCCAGGCCAAACTGCTTCGCGTTCTCCAGGACGGAATTCTGCGCAGAGTAGGCAGCGAGAAAGACGATGCGGTAGTGGATGTGCGGTTTCTGTCCGCTACCAACCGGGATCCGGAAGCTGCGCTGGAAGAAGGACTGCTCCGCCACGACCTGTACTACCGTCTGCGCGTCGTGCCGATTCAGATTCCCGCCCTGCGCGACCGCCCTGAAGACATCCCCGTGCTCATCCGACACTTCATCGACCATTTCTGGAGGCGCCACCAGTTGCCCGGCAAGGATGCCCCTCGGCTGGCCAGAGAGTCTCTGGAGCGGCTTGTTGGTTATGAGTGGCCCGGAAACGTACGCGAACTTCAGAACGTGATCGAAAACCTGGTCGTCCTGTCGGATCCTGATGAAGAAATTCAGCCGGACAGGCTGAGTATTCTCGGCGGAGACTCAGATCTTTCACGGCCCATTTCGGGCCTGCCGAGCATCGACGGCAACATGCCATTCCACGATGCGAAGCACGAAATCGTCGATCGATTCGAGCGCGAGTATCTATCACAGCTCGTGGCTCGCACTGAAGGCAATATGTCCGAAGCCGCACGGCAGGCAGGCATTGACCGGACCACGCTGTACCGGCTTATGGACAAGCACAACCTGGCGAGAGAAGCTTTTGCATCCTGATCGCGACAGGCGGAATGTGATTCCGCTGCACGGCTCGAGCAGTGAGGGACGGAGGGCGGGCGACGCTCTTCCCTCTGACGATCCGTGGAATCCCGCCCGCATAGTAAATGAGGCACCCGCCCCTCTCCGGTCGCTCGTGCTGGATCTGCTTGGCGTGATGGGTGCTGATCAGGCGGCGTTGGCCGATGTCCGCAAAGACCATGGTCTCGCCGATTCGCCACCAGGTCAGCCGGAACAGATGGGTGCTGCAGTCTCGGTCCTTCGAGCTGCCGTAGAACGGGCAGCCGATCAAGGTACCGAGCCTGAGGTCACCCGGTCGCGGCATGACTGCCTTGACGCCGCCTGTGTGGCCTGGGCAGATGCAACGCTGGAGCGACAGGCTACTGCACAGAGACGCTTCCTGCGCGACGTGTCCCATGACATCCGCTCACCTCTGAATTCGATCCTTTTCCTCGCCGATGCCTTACGCAGTCGACATAGCGGAGATCTCAATTCTGTGCAGGGTCGCCAGGTGGACGTCCTGTTCATGGCTTCTGTCACCCTGGTCAAACTTGTCAATGACCTGATTGACTTCTCACATCTCGATGGCGGGGTCGACATCCAGGTCGCCTCGTCCCCATTCTCGGTAGAATCCGTGGTTGACGACGTCCAGAGTCTCATGGGGCCGTTGCTCGCGTATCATGAGGTCAGCTTCGACGTTCAGCGTCGGGAGACCAATCCGCGGAAGGGTGACGGGCAGATCCTCAACCGCGTGTTGCTCAACCTCGTTTCTAATGCAGTCCAGGCGCTGGACGACGGCGGGAAAGTTCAACTCGAAGTATGGGACGGTCCGGGCGGAACGCTGGAGGTGTCAGTTACAGATAACGGGGCAGGGGCAGACATCGACCGCATTCAGGGTGCCTTGCGAGCGGCCCTGGAAGGCGGGGCACTAAGCGTGACACACGGTTGGACTCACGGCCTGGGCTTGTCGATAAGCGCGAGACTTGTCGCGGCTGCTGGTGGAACGCTAGAGGCAGAAGCTCGCGAATCCGGTGGAACCCGGCTGCGACTCAGCCTGCCGTTCGGCGTCCTTTGAGATGCTGTCCTCCATCCACACGTAGGATTTCTCCCGTCACATACGTCGCTCCAGCCAGGTAAACGACCGCGGCTGCAACATCTTCGGCGGCCCCCACACGACCCAGTACCGATCGGCCCGCCGCGGCCATATGCTCGGATTCGTCATTCGCGTTCTCCGGAAGCAGAACAGCTCCAGGCGCGACTCCATTGACCCTGATGTGCGGAGCGTATGCTGCCGCGAGGCCCCTCGTCAGGCTGGCGAGAGCCGCCTTGCTGGCGACATAGGGCACGTAGTTCGGCCACGCCTCGGTCGCGCCCGTGTCGACGATGTTGACGATGGCTCCGCCCCG
>JBDHMQ010000195.1:0-4387 GCA_039656095.1 Gemmatimonadota bacterium
TGGCCTCCAGGCGCTCTTGCAGCGACGTGCCTTCAGACGTCATGGGACGTCATCAGATCGTCAGTTGGTGTGTTCTTTGGCGATCTGCGCCAATTCGGCAAATGCATCCGGCTCGCGAACCGCGAGATCCGCGAGCACTTTTCGATTGACTTCAACACCCGCGGTCTTGAGTCCATGTATGAAGCGCGAGTAGGACATATCGTGCTGTCTTGTCGCCGCATTGATTCGGGCGATCCACAAGCGACGAAAATCGCGCTTCTTCCGCCGCCGGTCCCGGTATGCATCGGACCAACCACGCTCCACCGCGTTCTTTGCTGTACGGTACAATTTTGACCTGGCGCCAAACTGGCCCCGGGCACTCTTCAGTATCTTTTTCTTCCGCTTGTTGCGAGCGACGCTACTCGTTACGCGTGCCATAATTCTATTCTCCGGTCTTCCGTCAGCCGCCGAGCATCCGCTTGACGCGCTTTACATCAGCCTTTGCCACCAGTGTCGAATGTCGCAACTTGCGCTTCCGTTTGGGGCTCTTCTTTGTCAAGATGTGGCTACGGAACGCCTTGTTTCGGCGTAACTTTCCGGTGCCTGTCTTCCTGAACCGCTTGGCGGCGGATCGGTTTGTCTTTTGTTTTGGCAGGAGCGACAAGCATAGTCATCGTCCGCCCCTCCCTGCGTATATCGGCTTCCACGACGATGGACTCGCCGAGCTCCGCCTTAATCTTTGCCAGCACTCGCTCGCCGAGTTCCGGGTGTGTCATCTCCCGGCCCCGGAATCGGAGCGTGAACTTCACCTTGTCGCCTTCCTCCAGAAAACGACGAGCATGCCTCATCTTGAAGCCGTAGTCGTGCCGTTCAATTTTGGGGCGCAGCTTAATTTCCTTGACTGTGATCGTGTGCTGCTTCTTCTTCGCCTCTTTTGCCTTTCGGGCCTGCTCGTACTTGTACTTACCGTAGTCCATAATTCGGCAGACTGGCGGACGTGAGTTCGGAGCAACCTCCACCAGATCAAGGCCGGCATCCGAGGCAAGGTCACGGGCCTCATCAGTCGCAATGACGCCGACCTGCTCTCCGTGCTCGTCGATAAGCCGGATCGGGCTGATCCGGATCCTGTCGTTTACACGTAGATCGTCCTGGCTCACTTCACCTCTTTCCTGACTGGTTTCATCGGGCACGGCCACGCTGTTTTTGTGAATGCAAAGTGACCAAACAACAACGCCCGGTTCGGCTGAAGCCGACCGGGCGATACGTACGCGAATACAGCGACCTTTATGGTCTCTGTGTCCTCATACCCGGCGGCTGTAACGCGATGCTGCGCCACGCCGAAAGGTGGGAGCACCTGCTGCTCCACTTCCCTGGAATGTCGACGCGAACTTAGGCGCCGGCTCAACGCAAGTCAACGGCCACGAATGGCAGGCTCTATTCATCGTGACCATATTGCACAACTCAAGCGGACGGCATAAATATCGGCCGCAATCGGGCGCAGGTTTCACTGCGTCATTCAACTGAGTATCGACGGAGGATTCGGTAATGCGACGGGCACTGCTCATGTTTACAGCCTTGTTTGCCACTGCTTGTGGCGGAGGGTCGGATTCCACCATTGACAATACGAGTTCCAATATGGTCGCCGGTGACTCGGCGAGCATGGAACAATGGAAAATCCAGCTTATCGAGGCCGACCGCGATTTCAATCAAGCAGTTCAAAGCACGGGACTCGGTGCGTGGCTGTTTGCCTTTGGATCGGACGGAATGCTTATTTCGGGCGGCACCACATTCGTTGGCCAGGCAGGGATTCGACAGGCCGTACTGCCTCTGTTCGCAGATCCTGAATTTGAACTGACATGGGATCCGACGTTTGCCAGCGTAGGACCATCCGGCGATCTGGGCTACACCATTGGAACGTATGAAATGACCACGGGAGGAGAAGTCGGCCCGCTGCACGAAACCGGGAGCTACCTCACTGTCTGGCGACGCACGGCGAACGGTGCCTGGAAAGTCGAAGCCGACATTGGAAGTCCCGCCGCTGAATAGTTCGGCAATCAGTCACCCAGGGCGACGCGGGCGGCATGCAGTCGCTCTGGCGTGCCGATCTCAAGCCAGTCAGCCGCCGTGACATCGAGCGGTTGGATCAGCCACCCTTCCCCGGCCAGTCGCAGGTAGAGATCGATTACAGAAAACGGGCCGCTCTCTTCAACGAGATCAAACACCGCGGTGGACACGACGTGAATTCCCGAGAATGCGAATCTCCGCACGGTCCCCAGTATCGGTCTTGTATCCACTCGACTGCCATCGCGAACATCAAGACGACCCTGAAGCCCGGCCTCATCGAACAGTAGATATCGAGACGTTGGTCGTTCCTGTACGGCCAGAGTTGCCAGGCAATGAGACGAGTCATGTCGCGCGACCAGTGCCCTCAAGTCAACAGACGTAATGATGTCGACGTTATGAATGAGAATGGGAAGATCCTCGGTAAACAACTCGCGCGCATTAGCGAGCCCCCCGCCCGTCTCAAGCGGCTTTTCCTCTTCATGAGACAGAAGCACCTCCGCCACGGATTCACGGTCGGAGAGAGCTGACTCGATCTGCCCGGCGTGGTGATGCGTGTTGACGACGATTCGCTGTGCCCCGGCAGATTCCAGGGCTGACAGCGTGCGCTCGAGCTGCGATACGCCACCGACTTTCACGAGTGCCTTCGGGATTCGATCCGTAAGCGGCTGCAACCGACGGCCCATTCCTGCAGCCAGGACCAGAGCCTGCATGTTTACAAGCCTGCCCGGGAATCGGGGCTAGCTGCGGGCCACATCGACCGTTCCCGGTGCTCCACCACCACGCGGGCGTCAGGCCATGATGTACGCACGCTCTCAGCCAGGCGCTCGGCAAAATAGACTGACCGGTGTTGTCCACCGGTGCATCCGAACGATACCGACAAATAGTCGAACCCACGTCGCCTGTACTCCTCCACCTGGGCGAGGCTCAAACTGATGGCATGACCCAGGAAGGCGGCGGCCTCAGGCACGCCAGCCAGATGTACTTCAACTGCTGCATCCAGGCCGGTAAGCAACTTGAACTCTGCCTGTCGACCCGGATTCGGAATCGCGCGGCAGTCAAATACATGCCCCCCGCCGTGTCCCGACTGATCATCCGGGTAACCACGACGGTAGCTGAAACTGCGTATGTGTACGGTCAGTCCTCGGTCGCCTTCAGAGCCCGCGGCCTCACCACCCCAGGTATCGGCAATTCTGCCGAATACTGACTCCAATTCAGGCAATGATTCGGGAAGACCTTCATTCAGAATTCCGGCCAGGTTACGGGCGGCAAATGGCACACTTCGAAGGAAGCGCGGCTTACGCTCGAAGAACCCGCGGTAACCATAGGCTCCAAGTGCCTGGGCGATTCGGATAATCACGAATCCCGGAAACGCCACCATGAATTCCGCTCGGTCTACGACAGTCTGTTTCTCGAGTTCCGTGAGGTAGTGTTGAAGGAGCTCCTCGCGAACCGGCCTCGGAATGTCAGCCTTTGCATCGTACAGCAGCGAGGCGACATCGTATTGCAGGGCCCCACGACGACCGCCCTGGTAGTCAATGAACCGCGGCTCTCCATCGACAAGCATGACGTTATGCGATTGAAAATCACGGTACAGAAAATGATCTCGACTCGCACTGAGAAGCAGATCGGTCAGCGTTTCAAAATCGCGCTCCAACCGTGATTCGCTGAACGGAACACTGGCCAGTTTCAAAAAATGGTACTTGAAGTAATTCAGATCCCAGGTAATGGATCGACGATCGAATTCGGGGTGTGGGTAGGCAACCGTATAGTCTGCGACCCGGTGACCCTCAACCTGAAAACGGGGCAGACATCCGATTACCTGCCGGTAGGTAGCCACCATTGAAGCTGGGAATCCGCCGCCTTCGATCTCCCGGATTTCTTCGAGGGCGGAAAACAGCGACGTATCACCTAGATCTTCAATGAGATAGGTGCCACTATCTTCGTCGGCTAGATATAGTTGCGGTACAGGCAATCCCGCAGTCCAGAATGCTTGTGTGTACGACAGAAAGGCCCGATTTTCCTCGCGATCAGGACCCACGGCGCCGATCGCTGAGAATCCGTCGTCCGATACGAGGCGCCGATACGACCGGTTGGATCCGTCCCCTGAGAGACCTACGACGGAACTCGGACTGCACCCAAAATGATCCTCGAACAACCGAATCAACTTTTCCTGCACTGCAGCTACTCTACCGGTACTGGATCTGGCGGCCGTGGACCCATGAGGATGGCAATCCACCGGGTCTCGTCCACCGCATCGAGCAGGATGCGAAAGATCATCGTGAGAGGAACTGACAGCAGCATGCCTATAGGCCCGAGTACCCAACCCCAGAACACCAGGGAAAGA
>JBDHMQ010000196.1:0-10879 GCA_039656095.1 Gemmatimonadota bacterium
AGTCAATCTACATAGCGCCCGACGGCACCCGGTTTGGTGGAGCTGACCCGCGGCGCGACAGCAAAGCTATGGGGCACCCGCAACCTCCACCGGTTTCGTAGATCCCGAGACACTCGCCGGAATCTACGAAACTTGGTGAATGGTATGTGACGTTAGATCTCGCGCCGGACCGTCAACGGAACGTCCAGCGTCAGCGTCATCGCTGATCCCTCATCCAGGATTGCGTCAGAGTCGGCGGATCCAAGAATTAGCGCGGAACCGGCCGCCGCACCGACGACACCACCGACGATAGTGCCGGTCTTGTTTCCGCCGATTACCCTACCGAGAATAGCACCTGCTGCGGCGCCAACACCGATTTTCCCGGCTTTCTCTGCCGTATTGTCGCGGCCTTCCATCCTTGGATTGGCCTCGGCTACCGACATCGAAGCAGGATAGGACTCGCCGTCCACCATGACATTGTCGAATTCGACATTCAACACCGCTGTTTCGCCAGGTTCACCTGACTTCTGCACGGCCGTCACGTGGCCAGTGATCCTGGTCCCTGCTGACAACGCGACGCGGTTTCCTACTACCACAGGGGCCGTCAGCGTGACGGTGAATCGATCGCCCACCTGGCTGGTCTTCGTGCTCAGTTCCTGGTTGAGCGTTACGTGGACACTCGTCCCGCCGGCGACTGTCATGCTCTCATACTGGGGGCCAGGGTCAACGGGTTCCGGCTCAGGCTCCTGCGCGGGGGGAGGGGCCTGCGTGCGCGGGCTCGGCTGGGCTTGCGGCTGCTGAGCTTGCGGCTCGGGTTCGGGCTCCGACTCTGCTTCCGTCAATGCAGCATCATCGAGCACAGCAAGTGAATCTTCGGCCATTGCGAGGTCCATTTCGCGATCAAGCGCAGCCTGGTCGCTTGTGTCACCGCCGCAGGCGGACACCGCGATCACCAGCGAGATCACCATTATCCTGGAGAAATTTTTCCACATGTTGTTCATCAGACTCTCTCTCGGGTAGAGTGTTACACTACGGGAATTCGTTTGTATAGCCGCAAATTCAGGGACCAGTCCCGCACTGGTGCCCGCAAGCCTATAATAACCGGCATGCTGAACCGATTGAAGGGTGCAACGATCGTGCCGAACAGGCACCGGCCTATACTTGCAAGATGGGGAGCGAGCCCTTGAATCAGCTCCGCAGCCTGCTTCCCTACTACCGACCATATCTCAAGGGAGTGATAGCAGGTCTAGTACTCGTCATAATCAGCAATGTGTTCACCATCGCTGGACCGTTTCTACTCAAACTGTCTGTCGATGCTATCTCGGCTTCGTTGTCTCGAGATGTACTCGTGCTTTACGCGCTTCTCATCGTCGCCGTTGCCGTTTTGTCAGGAATTACCCGATACGGGATGCGACAACTGCTCAACAGCATCAGTCGCCGCATTGAGACGGACCTGCGCAACGACCTGTTTGATCACCTCCTCCGTCTTCCGCCAGAGTTTTATGACCGCTGGCGTACGGGAGACCTGATGAGCCGCGCGACCAATGACGTACTTGCGGTACGGCAGGTGGCCGGGCCGGCGATCATGTACCTGGTAAACACGACCGCGGTCTCAGTGTTCGCCCTGGCTCTCATGATCTGGATCAGCCCTACACTTACGGCCATCGCCATGATTCCGATGGTTTTTATTCCCCTGGCGGTCGTCTGGTTCGGATCCCGCATCCACTCGCGATTCGAACGGATTCAAGAGCAATTCTCGGAACTGAACAACTTCGCGCAGGAAAACCTGTCAGGCATTCGCATCGTAAAGGCCTATGCCCGCGAGGACGATCAGGTTCGTCGGTTCAGCGACCACAGCGCTGAGTACATGGAACGCAACCTCGACCTCGCCCGCATCTGGGGTGCCTTCTTCCCCGCTCTTCGCTTCCTGGGCGGCCTCGGCGCGGTAATTGTGCTTTGGCTCG
Organism: Gemmatimonadota bacterium; assembly: GCA_039656095.1. Taxonomy (GTDB): domain Bacteria; phylum Gemmatimonadota; class Gemmatimonadetes; order Palauibacterales; family Palauibacteraceae; genus JARFPW01. The sequence continues at coordinate 1,944 of JBDHMQ010000196.1, forward strand.
GTGGCCGGGAGGTGATAGCAGGTAACATTACGATCGGCGATTTCATTGCGTTCGGTTTCTATCTCACACTCCTGATGTGGCCAATGATCGCGGTAGGATGGGTAACAAACCTGTTCCAGCGCGGCGCCGCTTCGATGGGCCGGATCAATACGCTACTGGCGACGAAACCAACGATCGATGACGCGGCGGAGACGATTGACAGTCCCGTCACAGGCTCAATCGAGTTTCGCAATGTCTGGTTTCGTTACTCCGAGACGGAGCGCTGGGTACTCGAAGACGTGAGTTTCACGATCAAACCAGGCGAGACTGTCGCCATCGTTGGAGCGACGGCGAGCGGAAAGTCGACGATTGTCCGGCTGATGGGTCGGCTTTACGACGTCACTCGGGGGGAGATCCTCGTCGATGGTGTCGATGTCCGAAAACGGCACCTGGAGTCTCTCCGGTCAGCGATCGCGACCGTCCCGCAGGAACCCTTCCTGTTTTCGGACACCCTGCGAGAAAACCTGATTCTCGATGAGACAGGATCCACCGAGCGCCTGGAGAGAGCGATCGACGTCGCTCAGTTGCGCTCTACGCTCGATGAGATCCCGGACGGGCTGGATACTCTGCTTGGGGAGCGAGGCATCAACCTGTCGGGTGGGCAAAAACAACGAGCAACCATGGCCCGAGCTCTTCACCGCGATAGCCCTATACTGATCCTGGACGATTCCTTGTCAGCCGTCGACACGGTTACTGAAGAAGCCATACTCAAGGGACTGCGCGAATTCATGCTCGGACGGACATCCATCATTGTCTCGCACCGCGTCTCCGCCGTAGCCGGAGCGGACAAGATTCTTGTGCTGGATGAGGGGCGCATCGTCGAAATGGGCACGCACGCCGACTTGCTCGCTGCCGGTGGCGTGTACGGACGACTGCTGGAAAGACAATTGCTGACCGAAGAACTGCAGGCAGGCTGAGTCTGGAAGGCGGTTGTAGAACTGGGGTGGCCGCGCGAGTCATGGTTGCGCGTGTTCAGAGCAGGAACGACGATGAGTCGTAGCAGCGCTACGGCGAAGAGGAGAGACGAACTATCAACCGCGCAATCATCACTCGCCCGAAGGGTTACGGCGGCACAGGGCCGTGTCCTTCGTTGGCGCTCGTAACGCGGCTCGCCCCAGTTCCACAACAGTCTTCTAGATCCGTTCGAGCACCCAGTCTGGAGTAAACTGTGTCGCCCATGCGGCAAGCATCGTAAACCGGCCAGTTATCAACAGCAGGCCGACGAGAATCAGCAATCCCCCGCTCGCCCGCTCGACCCACGGTAGGTATCGCTTGAATCGATCAAAAGTGCTCAAGAACCAGGACAAGGCAAGCGATGACAGTAGAAATGGCACGGCGAGACCCAGCGAATAAAACCCGAGCAGTACGATACCATCCGTCATCATTTCCCGTGTTGCAGCAAACATCAGAATGCCACCGAGAATCGGTCCGATGCAGGGCGACCAGCCGGCGCCGAAAGTTACTCCAACAAGTGTAGACCCCAAGTAGCCGAGTGGCTTGTTCTTAAGGTGGATACGTCGTTCCCGCTGAAGAAACAGTCCCGGCCGAAGGCCAAGCAGATAGAGCCCGAACAGAATGATCACTCCGCCACCAATGCGGGCAATCCACAGCTGGTACTCTCTGAACAATTGGCCCACGAGCGTAGCAGAGGCACCCAGCATGAGGAAAATCAGGCTGAATCCGAGAACGAAGAACAGGGAATGCGTAAATGCGGTCCGTCGGGCCGACGCACCACCAGATTCAAGATCCTCGATGCCGATACCACTTACGAACGACAGGTATGAAGGCACCAGGGGCAGTACACAGCGACTCCGATTTCCAATTCGTTCACTGGCAGCCCATCACGAAAAGATCTGGATTAGACGGCAATCGCCGTTTTCATTGTGTCTGAAGGTAACGTCTCCAGCCGCAACACTGGTTCCGGATCCGCGCCGACTACGAGGCGCCACCGCTCAGTCGAACCGAAGATCGGCAGGTGCAGAGGTTCGCGACGATCACCCAGGCGACGCTGGAAGCCCGCAACGACATTCATGACGCGGGCCTCCGGCACCGCTCCATAGACTGTGATTCGCGCCGATTCTCCGCGTGTGAATTCAGCCGCGCAGACGCGGAACACCCCCTCAGACATTCGCCGCGTGAATAACACGAATTCTTCGGAGTCGACGAGATCAGGCAGGGGCGGAAACACCCAGACTTCCAACAATTCTTCAGGTGGGATGCTACCGGCCAGTTTGCGGAGTCGACCGATCGTTTCCGGAGCGATCACGCTCTGGTCGTTCATCTTCAGGGCTGCATTGCCGTTCTGCACCGTTCCTCCTGGAGCGAAGACACCATTTTGATGCCGCCGACGGGGCGGTGGACAGACGGGACGAATCCAATGTAGGAAGGTGGAGACACCGCGTACAGGGGTCACAAGCAAGGTCAGCTCATGTCGTCAAGGACCCCGAGTATGAGCGGTACTGCGTCGGCCAGTGGTGCATCGAGTAAGATACCTGCGGCTTTTACATGTCCACCGCCACCAAGCTCACGGGCGACAGCAGCGACATCAATGTCACCCGACGTGCGCAGTGAAACCTTCGTTCGTCCATCGGGGAGTTCCCGCAGCAACACAGCAACATCAACTCCTTCCAGCCGCCGCGCATATTCTACTATTCCCTCGACGTCGTCCCGTGTCGCACCCGTCTCTGTCATGTCGACCGCGGACAGGCTGATCCAGGCCACGGGAAGCGTGTCATGCACGCGGAGACCTTCCAGCGCCCGCTGCAGGAGGGACAGGCGGGCAAGCGTGTATCCGCCGTACAGGAGATGGTACATGTTTTCCGGATCGACACCCAGCGAAACTAGATGAGCCGTGATCAGGTGAATCCGACTCGTCGTGTTTCCATACCGAAACGAACCTGTGTCCGTCGCGATCGCCGCGTACAGAGCACGCGCTTCGGCAAGCGTGGGCGTGTCTCCCGCTCCGATAATCAGATCATAGACCAACTCACCCGCCGCCGCCGCACTGGCATCGCGCACCGACGGCTGGCCGAGGGACGGCGTTACGGGAGGATGGTGGTCTATCGTCAAGATCCGGTGAGACTCGATCAACGGCATGACCTGGCCCAGTCGGGATGGCTCTGCGGTATCCAGCACCACCACGAGGTCGGCCTCCTGGATGGCGACCCGGCCAGCCTCGTCGGTCGGCGTCCATGCCGGCAATCCGTCCAGAAGAAAACAGTATGTGTCAGGTATCGGCGTCGGATTGACGATCGTCACTTCCTGCCCTGATCGCCGCAGCCATCCACCCATGGCGGATTCACTGCCCACACCGTCACCGTCAGCATTCATATGAGTGGTCAGGACGATTTTTTGAACCGTCGCGAGTTCAGCGCGAATTCGGCCGAGGCCTGTTGCACGTTCCGATGGCGGAGATGTAACACGGAGATCCGATGTCGTCATTTGAATAGTTTCGCCCAGGTAGATGCCATGTGTACGAATGGACTGGAGGCCCGTCCCTCGACCGTCCCGCCAGCCAGGGAATCCAGAAAGGAGGCAGGGTCTGTATACGGAGCGACGCGGACCCTGGAACGGCCAATCTCTCTCAATGAGTGTGCGTCGCTGCCAGCGCCGGCAGGGATACCATGTCGAATGGCCCATGCGGCAGCTCTAGCGTTGCGATTCCTGTCGTGAATCCTGGCGTTGAATACCTCGACTGCGTCGATGCAGTCAACGAAGTCGTCCAGAAAGGATTCGGTAGTCCCGCGGTGAGAATCAAATGGATGCGGAACGTAGACAATGCCACTCTGTGCGTGAATCGCATCGGCGACCGCGCGGAAACTCCCGCCTGGAGGAATCCGGTCCGTGAGCCACAGGCCGATCAGGTCCAGGCCTTCTGAGGTTCGCACTTCCTCGCCTACAATCACGAGTTCCGGATCCAGTCTATGAGCCGCAAGAGCGCCATCGATCTCGTTGTGGTCGGTAATTGCAATGCGGTTGAGACCGATGCTTCGCGCCCGGCGTACCACATCGGCCGGGTCGCTGAGGCAGTCGTGCGAGGCTGACGTATGCATGTGCAGATCCATCGACCAACTGGGATTCCCCGGGTCGGCAACGGAGAGTTGATCCCAAATCTTCCTGGCATTGTCGCGTAATTCACCTGGTCCGCCATCATTCCACAATACGCTATCCGCCGCATCACGCTTTCGTTCACCGGCCCACTGAGTTGCATCAATGGACGCAAACATTTCTGCAGACAAACCACGATTTCGAATGACTCGGTTCTGGCGTTGTTCCCTGGGTGCATCTACCACGATGATATGATCAAATTCCGCCTCGATACGTTTTTCGAACAGCAACGGTATCTCTACAATCGCGATGCGGGCACCTTCCTTTTCAGCTTGGAGGACTCGCGCCCCACGAAGCCGATCGACTTCAGGATGAATGATCTCCTCAAGCGCGGCACGAGCTCCCGCATCGGCGAACACGATGGCGCGCAGAGCCGCGCGATCGATAGTCCCATCCTTACCGAATCGGCGGATCACGGCTGCCAGACCTGGCGTGTCACGCGCGATTGCCTCGCGGGCCAACAGGTCAGCGTCGATCCTGCTGGCACCCCACTCCTCGAACATGGCGGCAACCGTGCTCTTTCCGGCACCGAGCGTCCCGGTAAGTCCAACGCGAATCATCCGCGTGCCTCCAGCTCTGGTTCAACCATATCGAGCAGTGGAATACGCGACTCATCGGCCACGTCGGCCAGAACACAAAACCGTTCGAATAACTCGTCGAACAAACTCTCAACTTGATCGTTGGACAGCCCCGCGGCAGGAACCCGGCCTCCCGCCATCTGCCCATGTCCCCCTGCCGCGCCTCGGCTTCCGACGACTTCACGGACTATTTCGCCGGCATTCGCCTGCGGGTGATCTGCCCGGACGGAAATCAAGATGTCGTCGCCATGGAGGCCCATTGCTACCACCCACTCAACGTCTTGGGCCCGAAGAAAGAAATCAGCGAGCTGGGCGACAAGATCTGGATACGCAAGTCGACCTGAAGGAACACAGACCACACCGCCGCGGCGCCAGGCCCGTTCCAAACTGTCATGAAGCGATTGAAACAATCCCCCTGGCACCCGCGCGTGCCGAATGCGAGACAGGGCGGCAGGATCTGTTCGCGGATACAGGTAAATGCTGGCAGCAATATCGGCCGCAGAAGCCTCGCGACCGAGATCCTGGGTTTCAGACTGAATCGCATAGAACAGGCCTGTCGCGAGACGCTGATCCGGCTCAACCCCTCCAGCTTTCAGCAGTTCGACGATCATTGTCGAGCACGCACCATAGTGCTCGCGCACGTCATGATAGGTAGCTCGTCGGGTGGAATCGCGCGGTGGGTGGTGGTCGATCACGGCAGCCAGACATGCAAACCCTTCGATTCGTTCAAACGCGACGCCGATGCCGTCCATGAGAGATCGATTCTCCGCTCGCCCGACGATTCCACCAAATGTTGTCACGACAGGAAGACTGCAAGCCTGCTCCAGAAGGGCGCGTAGCCCCGCGGCCGATGCGACCGCGTCCGGGTCCGGGTTGTCGTGCGTCAGGATTATGACTCGGCTGGCTCCGACGAACGCGTCAACTAAGGCCGCATACCTCGCTGCGTCAGCCGACTCTATCATGCGAATCCACCCTCGATGAGAAACGGATTCGACGCTGCCTCGCGCTCGACGGTCGTCGCGGGACCGTGCCCGGAGTAAAGAATGGTCGAGGCTGGAAGCGTGAGGATTTGTTGCCGGATCGAGTGCAGAAGCGTGTTCATATCCCCACCAGCCAGATCCGTACGCCCAATAGATCCAGCGAACACGCAGTCACCGACGAAGGCCATACCATGACCCACGAAAACAACACCACCCGGCGAATGCCCCGGGGCGAAACGAACAGACAGATGAATACCCGCGATATCGAGGATCTGGCCGTCAGCGAGTTCGACGTCCGGGACCGGCGGCTGTTCGACGGATATCCCAAACATTCGTCCTTGATCAGCAGCAGCATCGTACAGGAATCGGTCGCCTGGATGGAGGTAGATCGGTGCCCCCGTCGCGCGCGCCACCTCAGCCACTGCTCCCACGTGATCCAGGTGAGCGTGGGTAAGCAGGATTGCCGAGACTCCGGCCCAGCCGCCCACGCGCGAAAGGACCTGTTCGGGGTCAGAGCCCGGATCGATCACGATCCCTTGTGATTGGTCCTCCGCTCGAACCAGATAACAGTTCGATTGAAACGGGCCAAGCACGAGTGTTTCGACTCGGAGCGCGCGCGTACTGCCGTCCATTTCAGTTGGCACGGATCCGGTCAGACGGAGAAAGAGGTCCCGCAGCCGCAGGATCCCGCGGCGTTTGGGTTTTCGAACGTGAAGCCCGATCCCTTGAAGCTGCTCTGATAGCCGATACGCACGCCGGCAAGATACTGAGCGCTAAACGGATCAATCAGTAGCCGGATACCCTGGGATTCGACTAGAAAGTCATCCTCCTCCGCAGCGTTTTCATCCACCTCAAGACCGTACTCGAAACCGGAGCAGCCGCCCGGTAAAACACTCACCCGCAGTGCCGCAGACGTCGCATCCAGTCCTTCGGTTTCAAAGAACTTCTGCACTTCCACTGCAGCTTCGGCCGTCAACTCGATCGTGACGCGAGGCGCGTCGGCGAGTTCGTGATTGGTTGTCGTCATGAGTGAAATCTACTCGTCTCCCCCGTGCGCGAGCCAGCGCTCCGCTTCGAGAGCCGCCATGCACCCCGTGCCGGCGGCCGTCACGGCTTGCCGATAAAAATCGTCCATTACATCACCTGCGGCAAAAACACCGGGAACCGAAGTCACGGTTCGCCACGAAACTGGCGTAGCGATGTACCCGTTGGGCTTCAAGTCGATTGCGTCGCCCAGAAAAGCCGTGTTCGGAATGTGGCCGATCGCCACGAACATCCCGTCAACATCAATTTCACGCTGCTCATCAGTAACGACGTCCCTTACGCGGATTCGTTCGATCAAGTCGTCGCCAACAACTTCCTCGACCACCGAATTCCATACTACCGTAATCTTCGGATCCGCCAGCACTCGCTCTTGCATGATCCTCGATGCCCGGAATTCGTCACGACGATGAATGACGAGAACTTCGGACGCGAATTTTGTCATATACAGCGCATCCTCCATCGCCGTGTCTCCACCACCGACTACGGCGATCACCTTGTCGCGAAAGTGCGGGAGAGCGCCGTCGCAGACGGCACAAGCCGAAACTCCACCGCCAGACTGGGCCAACCGTTCTTCGCCCGGAATGCCAAGCCAGCGAGCGTTGGCCCCGGTTGAGACGATTACGGAGTCAGCTGTCAAATGTTTGCCGTCGCCGGCAGTCAGCCGAAGAGGGCGACCTGAAAAATCGACTTGCTTGATGTCTTCAGTCACCACACGCGTGTCGAATCGGAGGGCCTGATCACGAAATCCGGCCATCATATCCGGTCCGGTAACTCCTTCAGGGAATCCCGGATAATTCTCGACCTCGGTCGTAAACATCAATTGGCCGCCCGGTACCATGGTCGCACTGAACGAGCCTTCGTATACGAGAGGATCCAATTGCGCCCGCGCCGCGTAAATCGCCGCGGTCCAGGCCGAAGGGCCGGATCCTATGATTATCAGCTTCTCGTGCTGCACGTCACTCATATCTATTCTCTATCGTCCGGTATATTCAGTTCTCAGTCGCGCCTGCAGCGCGCCGCTACCGCTTCCATCCATTCAAGTGGTACCCGCTCTGTTCCGGGCTCCATTCCACCGGCACCCGGTCCATGCCAGTCCGAGCCCCCCGTAACAAGCAGATCCAAACGGTACGCAATTGCTCGTAATTCATCGCGCCGCGACCCGTGATTTTTCGGGTGCATGATCTCGATGCCATCCAGACCGGCTGCAGCCCATGCTACAATCTGTTCATCGGGATACACTCGACCTGGATGCGCGAGCACCACGACGCCACCGGCTTCATGCACACAGTCGAATACGGTCGATGGAATCACCTCGCGCTTTTCCACGTATGCCGGCCCATCGTCTGCCAGATAGCGCTGAAATACCGAGTGGACATTCGGCATCAGCCCGGCGGTGACGATAGCTCTGGCGATATGTGCCCGTGTCGGCACACCAGTCTTTGCTTCTCGTTCTACTGCCTCCAACTCAATCGGGACACCAAGCTCATTGAATCGAGTCACGATTTCCCGTGCCCGGCGCAATCGATCTTCCCGGATTTCTCTGAGCAACTTGTCCAGAGCTTCCGTTCCGGCGCTCACCCCGTACGCCAGCAGATGTACGGAACGTCCGGCTTCCGTTGCGGAGATCTCGGCCCCGGGAAGCCATGCGATGCCCAAACGGTCTGCCTCTAACGCGGCCTCATCATTACCGTCGAGAGTATCGTGATCGGTCAGCGAAACCCCTTCTGCTCCACGACGCGCCGCTTCGTGAACGACGCGGGCGGGGTCCAGGGTTCCGTCCGACGCATTTGAATGGAGGTGTAGATCGACGTAGCTCAAGATGGAGACGTGTTCATCGACTCCGACATGTCGAACATTGTGTGCAGCTCGTCTGCAGACAGTCCGGCCAGGTCATTGTCTGTATTAAGGTTGTCGCCCGCCGTTACGACTCGATACGGACGTTGTCCGTTGCTGGTGCAAAAAAATACGAGCGTTTTCCGTCCTCCTGAGGCATCCAGAACCGGACGCCAGGTGTCGCCATCAGCCGTTATCCGCGTCGACATTCTGTGATCTTTCCGTTGGGGTCGGCTCAACACGGATACCGGCTGCCAAGCCCGCGTCAAGACTGTGTTTCACTGTTCCAATGCGAACCGTGCATGCGCCGCCATCATCCATTGTCAGCACATCGATCTTCGTGCCGAGCAAGAGA
>JBDHMQ010000197.1:0-3763 GCA_039656095.1 Gemmatimonadota bacterium
GCCAGAACCCCTGGCTGAACGATCCAAATGGAAGCGTACCGTGATCAGTACGCACAATTATTTGGAGGAGGACGGGACGTCATTTTGCTGGCGGTCAGCACCGATTTGCCGCAGGACCAGCAGAGTTGGGCGGACGACGCCGACTTTCCATTTTTGTTTGCCAGTGACCCGAACGGAGAAATCGGAAAGCTCTACGGAGCTTTTCGGTCAACCCGAAACGGTACCATCGACAATCGCACAGTGTTCGTCATCGATTCCGAGGGCGTAATTCGCTGGGTGGCGGCTCCGTTCCTGGAGCTTGATCCCACCGCTTATGAACAACTGGGCGCCGCGATTGAAACGGTCGCGCTGACTCAGGAGGATTCGGGTTTCGACTGACTGTCTCCAACAATACGGCTCAAGGCGCCACTGATGTCCTGCGTGGAATCCACCCCTGTGTAAGCGACGCGGCCATTGGCGTCGAGGATGACAACATAGGAGGTAACTGGCACCATGAACTGGCGGACGGCATGGCCGTCAGCGTCCCACAGCATTGGGAAAGGGAGCGGGTGCTTCTTCAGGTGCTTGCGAATCGTGCTCGGTTTTTGTCCCATGGCCACGGCGACGCCGTAGAATTCCACACGATCACCGAACGTATCATGAGCTGCCACCATCTTCGGATGCAGTAGCTCGCACTTGGGGCACCAGGTAGCCCAGAATTCGATCAACACGGGCCGTTTTCCAATAACATCGGCCAGGTCGACCAGCTCGCCATCAACGGTTTCGAGGATGAACGGCTCGGGCTCATTACCGAGTTCGATGCCAAGCCTTGTCTGTGCTTGGAGATTTGATGCTGTCAGGCTGAGCAACGACATGATTAGGGTCGTAAACACACGTGCCTGAAGCCTGGATCGGGTCGAACAGTGCATACGTATTGGTCCCATTCGTTGTCCTACCAGACGAGCCAGGCCTGGTAAAAATAGTATGCTGCCATGGCGAGGAGGACGATTCCGCCTGCCCGTTTGATCCATGAGGTCCAGGGTCCCGCTTGAGGCAGTCGGCTTGCCAGACCTGCCGACATTCCCACGCCCACCAGCAGAACGGTCATCCCTAACGAGAATACGAACAGATAGATGAAGCCTAGCGTTCCGCTGCCTGTCGTTGATACCCACGTAAGCACCGCCGCGAAAGCAGGTGCGCCACACGGAGCAGCAACCAGGCCGGACGTGGCGCCCAGCAGAAACACGGCTGGAATCGATCCACCCTCAAGGCCGGCGACCCGGTCCAGCAGTCGCTTCGGCATCGGGACGGGAATCACGTCGAGCAGTGCGAGGCCGAAGGCTGAGAGCAACACCGCAATCAGGCTGCGGCTCCACCAGGTGGCTGCGAGCGAGCCGAATATTTGTCCGGACAATCCCGCAATCAGGCCGGCGATCGCGTACAAGGTGGCCAGCCCCAACACGTAAGCCGCCGTGAGCGCCGCCACGCGACCGCGACCCGCATCATGTCCGGCGCTACCGCCGATGATTCCAGCAGTGATAGGAATCATCGGATAAATACACGGCGTCAAACTGGTCACTACCCCCGCAACGAACAGCAGTCCGATCGCAAGGATCGGGTTGTGCTGCAGGGCGGCTCCAAGGGCTTCGAAGTTGAACACGGTCGGTCAACGCAGCTTACTGCTGCAGGGTTCCTCCGGCAGTCGGCCAGGCTCGCCAGTACCGCCATGCGAGCGTCACGGCCCGCACGAGCATCAGCGTGGCCATGCCCCACCATACGCCGAGAAGTCCCCAGCCAAGTGGGAGGACCAGTAGCAACACAGCTACCGCTGCCGCGCCGGACAGGATCATCTGTACAGCAAGAAACCGGAAGTCCTCGGCACCCAGAAATACGCCGTCCCACACGAATACGACGGCATTGAGGGGCTGCATGAACACGATGAACGGGTAAATAAGAAGTATACTCGCTATCACGTCAGGATCCGGTGTGAATAGGCGGGGAAGGATGGGACTCAAAGCCAGAAACAGCACGGCGAGTCCGACTCCTACGCGCAGGCCCCAGAATAGTAGCCGATCGGCCGCCGACCGCGCTGCGGCCGGATTCCCCGCACCGCGATACCGAGCGACGAGGGCCTGACCTGCCACGGCCAGTGCGTCCACGGTCAGAGCAAGAAATAGCCAGATCTCTGTTGCAACCAGGTGGGCCGCGACCTGGACCGTGCCGATCCGCGTTGCAACGGCCATAGCCAGCGCCATGGTGCCAATCAAGGCGAATGTCCGCAGAGCCAGCGCTCCTCCAATACGAAGGAACGGAATCAGCTCAGCAACGCGCGGGAGCTTCAACTCGATTCCCAGCGCTTCGCGTTTACGGCGCAGAAGAAGATCCAGAAACCACAGCGCTCCAGTCCACTGGGCGATTGTTGTCGCAATGGCCGCTCCCTCGATTCCTAGGCCGAATCCAAAAATCAGTACGGGATCGAGGATCAGGTTCACGATGTTCAGCCCGAGGGTCACGATCAACGGAGTACGCGTATCGAGGTATCCGCGGAACACGCCATGCCCTGCCGTCACGATCAGCACGGCTGGGGCTGCGAGCGCGCGAATGCGCAGATACGCAACGGCTGGCGGAACAAGTTCCCCGGTGGCACCCATCGCGCCGACTATTCGGTCTGCGAAGGCCAGAAGGATCAGCGTGGCCAGAGGTCCGGCGAGTGCGGCAACGGTCAACGCCTGGACAACGGTTCGTCCAGCTGTCAGACGGTCACCGCGTCCACCCGCCCGCGCGACGAGTGGGGTGGTGCCGTACTCAAGCACATTGAACAGGACGAATGCGAGCGAAAACACGGCGACGTTTATGCCGAGCGCGGCAAGAGGCACAACTCCAAGCCGACCGACGAATATGGTGTCCACGATCGAAACAAGTGGGTCTGCGGCAAGTGCTCCTAGAGCGGGAAGGGCCAACAGAAGAATATCCCGGTCATGATCGCGCGGTGTTAGCGGCATCAATAATCCGTTTCGTTGCCAGGTTCGATCTACGCGACGAGCGGATGGAACATGCACGGCCGGGTTAGCGATCGAAAGCACGTTGCGAAATGCGCCAACTCGCTTGTAAACGCCAAGCTCCGAGTTGCCCCTGTAGAATTGCTTTCGTCTGTGCGACCGGAGTTCACAAGAAATTTTCGCCGAGTTGCAACCACGGTTATGCTTTATCTATCTCGCTGTAACACAAGCATATATATCAAGCATACTCATGCAACACATGAGGTGATTTGAGCTCACAAGAGAACGAACCCACCCTCTCCGGTTCGCCTCTTGCCTTACTGTGGCGCAGAGGTTGGACGGTAGATGCTCCGGGCGTACACCGGACCACAAATACCGAAGATGCCGGCGAGTACCTCGGAGCATCCGTCCCCCTCATACCCTTCCTGCCATGCCTCGAAGCTACTCCCTTTGATTCTCCATTGACGCTATTCTCCCACCCCGAATGAACGTCTTCAATAGATGCGAACTCAACTTCGCGAGGCGGAATAGTGGCGCAATTGACTCCGGACCTGTTTCGATTCTTAGAAGATCTTAAGGCCAACAACGACCGGTCCTGGTTCAAGAGCAATCAGGCCAGGTTTGAAGCAGAAGTGCGCGAGCCATTACTTGCATTCATCGCGGCATTTGAGGAGCCGCTGGCCGCAATCAGCCCGTCCATGCTTGCCATCGCAAAGAAATCAGGCGGGTCGATGTTTCGCATATATCGCGACACCCGCTTTTCGAAGGACAAGAGTCCATACAAG